>JAJZOA010000076.1 GCA_021852225.1 Planctomycetota bacterium | reverse complement strand
GGCATTGAAGAAGGAACAAATAACGAACGTCCGTGCCGGTTCGAGAAGCAGTCTGGATGAGTTGCCGGCTCCTGAGGTCTAGAAATTTAACCCCGTACATATTCCTGATCACGAATGAATTGCCGACCGCAACGCCAACAGTGGTGGGGCTTCCAATTGTCGCCAGGACCTGATTCGCCAACGCCAATTCCCCAAAGGCCACGTGGCCGCTCCGGTCGCCGGCGGCTGACACCAACCGTAGCAGCCCGTTCTTGATCGCCGCGGATCGACCCGCATTCTTTATTATTTCCATGTGCCATTGACCGAATCGCACATCATTAATCGCGATATATTTTGCCGGATTTCGTTTATATATCAGCGCGAGATCAACTTGCGTAATCCCCCGGTATGTCCAATATCGACTCCAAGGCGAGGGTCGGCCCGTTTTCGGTTCCCAGGAGGGGAAGCTGTGCACGAGTGCGTAAAGGTATGCCTTGCTCGCACGCAACCGATGCCAGAAGTCCCGTGTTGAGCGCTTTGGCCCGTAGATCATTACCGGGAAGTGGCCGCGCAAATCTGCATAAAACCTACCAAACGATCTGTCGTGCGCCGCAGCGTGAAGAAGAAATCGGTAGGCGGCGGAATCATATCTCGCCTGAATTTTGCTTACCGCGGCAAGCGCCCTTCGGTCGATATACCCCTGGGCATCAAGATGGTATTGTCGCTCCATCTGGCGGACCACCTGATACTCGAGGAAATCATCGACCACATGCTGCAGCATGGCCAGATAGAACCTACGCCCCGCCTGCCGCGGACGCTGCGGCCATGGCGAGGGCGGTCTGAGAAGAAAGCTGATTGGTGCCCGCCCGACCTCCGGCATCTGAAGGCGACAGGCCCTCTCGCAAAACGACAGCCCCCGCCGGTAGCAGACGGTTGTAAGGTCACGGACGGATACCGGCTTCCCCTGAAACATTAGGGCGATCGCATCGGCTGGGCGCGCGCCGGCCTTGGCTGTTTGCGATATTGGTGCCATGGCTTGCCGGCCCGGCGCAACGGCACCAGCTGGCCCCGACCCGCCGATGGCTCCGGGCAGGATCGCGAAAATGGAAAGGAGCCGGGGCACAAGCTTGGCAGCCCGGGAAGACCGTGCCATATCCAATGCCGGCAAGAAAACACCCATTCGCAGTAAAGACCTAGCCGGCCCGCGATAACGGACGCTCATAATTACACCCATTAAATTTTGTTTATTTTTTCCATTTGATAACGAAAGTCTGGAAGTCCTGTGGCGCGGCAGTCCAGTTGATATCAGGCGGATAGAGGCTGGCGGTCTGGGCATCGCTCTCCAAATCCCATTTATTCCCACTCAAATTGCAATTCGTCGCCGTATTGCCGTTAAATCCACCAGGCGAGTCGTCATTGACCTGCTGATTGCCGACGCCCCATTTCCCCGCAGCCGGATTGTAGGCCACGGGGGGACCGGGCGGATGATTGCCGACGGTAATCGGCTGCCCCGCATCCTCATACGATTCGGTGAGAACAGATACGTTTCCCACGCCGGGTTCCAGAACGGTCTTCGCCGAAAGATTCTGGACTTGGACCGTGGCTGATGGATCATCCGTCCATTCCCAAGTGCTGCCCGCGAGAAAATAGAACGCGGTCCCTCCCGCGCTGCAAGAGGCCGTCGCCTGAACGTTCTGGGGAACATAGGGCAATTGCGTGCTTACCGTCAGGAGAATCCCGTTCGCGTTACCTACGTTATTGCTGGGTGTGATCTGGGGCGGTTCCCAAGAAAAGCCGACGGAGACGAAAGCCTTGATCAGTCCGGTAAGGACGCTCGAGGGCGCCGCTCCCCCTTCCGCTGCCGATTTGTAATTGACGTTAGCGGCCATCGCGGAAGCGCCTCCACCTGAAGGTGGGCTGGCCTGGACGGTTAGCCCGACCGATTCCTGATCGCCACCGTACCCGCCCGAGTCGGTCAAATCTGCCGTGCTGGAATACGGCACGCCTTCAGTCAGGGACCCGCCCGTGTCTCCGCCAATGATACCGCCGTTGCCACTCACCGCGGCTACCTCGTAAGTACCGCCCGGCCCGCCATTTCCGCTCGTGACCTCAGCGGTGAAAGGAAGCCCGATGATTGCGGCCTCGGTACCGTCGGACGGAGCTATTGCGCTCCAGCTTCCGGACGCGTTCGCCCCTACCACATCTAGGCTTTGACTGCTTGCCCCGCAGGTCGCCGTGACAACGTTATCCCCCACCGCGACCTGAAAACTTTCCGGCGACAGCGTCACCAAATATGGCCCAGGAGTGTCGTTGCTGCTCGGTACCTGGTAATCGCCATAGCCAGTCGGCGTAGTCGTGATTGTAAAATCGGACCGCGTTATTTTTTCGCCGATCTGGTAGTTAAAAGTATCGGTGATCGGGCCGTAAGTCCCTTGCTCCTGCTGCGTTGACGGATTAGGGATTAGCGCTATTGAATCCACCGCGACGGCGGCCACCTGCACCGAGCCGCTCGGGCTGCTGCCCACCTGCGTGCCATCGCTTAATGTCAACGCACCGGTGCACGTTACAGTGTCATTGCCCGCAGCGCTTACCGGAAAAAACAGCGTCGCTGAAAGCTCAAATGAATTTGAACCGCTGCCCGTCACCGTCACCGAACCAAGGCCCGCGGATGAAATCGTCGTGGGATTCGTGGTGTAGCCTTGCGGCGCACCCACGCTTACGATCAAACCGCCTCCGCCGTTAATCGTGTATTGCTGGCTTGTTGGCGTCACCGGCCCTGACTCGCTCTGCTCATTGCCATTGCTGACATTAACCTGAAAGGTGACCGTGGTAAACGGTCCGGTGCCGGAAACGCCCACAGGCACAGGATTAGGGTTCGCCGCCGGACTCGGGGCGGTTATGGTTAAGGTCGGCGGGGTGCCCGTGTTGGCATACACCAGCCGCGGCAGCAGCAATACCATGCTTGCCGCAAACAGCAGAATGGCCAGAACACCTGCAAATTGTTTCACCATGTCGATGCTCCCAAAAAAGAATAACATATTCGTGCGGTCATCGCGAGGCGATGAATTGCTTCCGCTTTTTCTTCATATAACTGTAATAGCCGTTTTGGTCCCATTGCCAGTATTTGCCCAGCTTGGCTCGCATTTTGTAGGCATAACTCTCGTATAAGCGGTGGATTGGATCAATGCCCTCTGCCCTGTGAAAAAGGGCAATATCCCGTGCCAGTAACGCCAGACCACGGCGAAGACCTATCACCCGCCTTACCGCCAAGCCATTGGATGCAAGTTGTTGCCGAAAGCAGCGCAGTGCCGGGATAACCAGTGCCGGGGCCAAACGCATATACGCAACGGCGTGCCGACGGCGAAATGCCAGAATGCTGTTGACCAGCGTCGTGAGTGATTTTAATGATCCGCCTGCGGAACGGGCCCTGCCGGTGAATTTTCCCGCCGGGAGGGTTAACCGCGTCCCGGTGAACACCGCAAGTTTTTTATGTCGTCCGCCGTTCACGTGGCTTATAAATACGCCACAGACAATAGTGTTAAAGGAATAATCGCGGTGAACAGCCAGCGTCAGGTAGCCGGGGGCGTTTTGCCGAACAATAAACCGGGCATAAACCCCGCCCCAGAAATGGGCCACACGGGATTGGGCCAACGCACGGGAATTGTTAACCATCTGCCAGACATGTTCATTGGCGGCGTAATTTTTTGCCAGGGAAAGAAACAAGGGTTCTGATATCGGCGTGGCGCACAGTGACGCGATGTAATCACGCTCTCGGTCGGTACCGGCGTGACCGTCCTTGTTGAGGGAATAGCTGCAAATTTTGAATATCCCCTTTGGCAGGTAAAAGGTGCAATAAACGCCCATTCCTGATTCTGTAAATGCCGCAGATTCGCCGTGGTCATCCCACTCGCTTTCCTTCCTTCCCCCCCGGCCAAGGTCCTGCAATACGCGGTTCTGGCCGCTGTGAACCCATTGCACCCAATAACGCAGAAACTCGGCAGGCCCATTACCCGGCCCAACCCAGCTGCGATAACTGAACAGAACATTGTGATAGCCGCCCGCCTGATCACAGCCATCGCCATTCATCGTGGCGCAAACATCAGCAAATGTGCCATAACGATCAATCCAATTGCCTTGCGTTATCCAGTCATCCGGCAGCGCAACAATTTTGTTGGCGGCCGAGGTGCTGCGATGGGGATCGCGAAGGATTGCCTTCATTGCCGCCCATTGCCTTGGGGTTGGCGGCGTTGCCACCTGCGGTAATTTGAATACTGCTGGCCGATGATGGAGGTTTTGCCACGCTACGCGACTGATTTGGCCTGCCTTCTCGATGGTTCTGCCGAATTCATGCACGCCGAAGCCGTACCGGCCTACAAGCATGGTCTGATCCAACGGAATCGGGATTTCCCTGTCCCTGCGGCGATTGGCTGACCGTAAACCGGGCTGGTCGGATTTTGATTTTGGGATTGATATTTCCGTTATTGGGCATAGCTGGCTGATATAGCCATCTGCCTTGGCCAGGGCTGGCGAATCTTCACTCTTAAATTCCTTGCCGGTTTCCGGGTTTAAAACCTCGTATCCGTTTCGCCACGTGCCGATCCAGATATCCCCCGTCAAATCCTGTGCCAGACAGGTAATGTGATCGCCCGGAAGAAGACCATTAAGCATTCCCTGCGGCGGCGGCCGGTAGCCCTGCGGCGGATGCCAAAGTCCCATGATTTTAGCCGCGTAATCCTGGCCACGTTCATAACGGAAAGTTTTGCCATCGTTTGTGCTGTAAGCCAGGCCCCAATCCGTTCCCACATAAATGTGGTTGGCCGGCGTTACCAATACGCAATTGATTAAATTCCCCGGCAACCCGTAGCCATAGGCGGTACGCAACTGGGAAATGTGCTCCGGCCCGGTGATGACCCGCCAACGCCAGGTAAGCTTTCGTTTTGCAAATGGCTGACCTGGCAATTTGCCCATTGGCAGCGCACTGGCGGACGTTCCAATGGCCAGTCCATTGCACTGCGTGCCCACAAATGCACGTCCATGAGAATCAAAGGCAATACAATCCGGATTTGGCGGCAAGCCATCCATGGCCGTGATGTAATGCCACGTGTGCGGCGCATAACGCTGTGCAGACGGGAGTCGGGAGTTGCCAGATGGGATACTTTTACCGCACTGGTAAATGCTGATGCCATTTTCCGTCGCAATCCAGACCTGATTGGCAATCGCGTTGTATGCCAGGGCATACACATGGCTGCCCAAGGGACCGGTGATGATATTGTAATGCTTCCACTTTTTACTGTTAAAAACGGCTACGCCGTGGCGATTGGTGCCTGCCCATAATCTCCCGTGACCATCCACACATAACGCCGTGACAAAATTACTGGCCAAACCGGGTGAATTGCCGACATCAAAATGGTGCCAATGGAAGCGAGGCAGACCTGGCGGTTTTTTAGCCAAAGCCGCCGCATCGGCGGCAGCTTTTACCCCAATGGCATCAGAACTAGTCAAACCCGCCGCGACACCATGGTAAATTCCAAAATCTTCACCGGAAACCCAAACCCCGCCATGGCCATCGGAAACAATTGCAGTGACAAATCGCGTGGGACAATGCGTGGGCGATTCGGAAATTCCATTGGAGGCTATTGCCAGGGTTGGCGATGAGGACTTTCTGGCGTTCAAGTTGCCAGATTGGCTGGGGCGCAGCTGACGTAGATTACCCAACGCCGGGCTAGCGGAGGTTAAGCACAAGCCTGACAGGATAAGGGCGGCGGAAATGAGCAAGGCAGACGGGAAGCCTGCGGCTGACGACGAAGCGGGCAGGATGCCCGCCCCCCAACAAGGACCGACGCCTGCGGTACGCGACGAAGCGGGCAAGATGCCCGCCCCCCAACGAGGGCCGACGCCCGGGGCACGCGACAAAGCGGGCAAGATACCCGCCCCCCAACGAGGGCCAACGCCTGCGGCACGCGACGAAGCGGGCAGGATGCCCGCCCCCCAACCACGGCCGACGCCTGCGGCACTGCGGCCAACCAATAATCTTCCCCAACGAGAAAACACAAACGCTCCCCAGCGAAGGTTCAAAACCACACAACTCATCATCCTGCCTGTCCGCAAGCCGCATACAACCCCGCAGCCCACCGGACAAGTTGAAGTATATCTTACCCCCCCCCCCGTAAATGTCAACCCAAAAAATAAAATATTTCCATATTTTCGATACTGCAGATCACACGATACCCTCCATATTAATTAAAGCTGTCGCCCAGGAACGAATGGAATCCAGAACACATGTTGTATGGATTAGATAATTAAGCCGCCCTCGCCAACCGAACCATTCTAATCAAACGCGCCGCAGCCACCCCTTTTCCACCGTCTGCCGGCTGGCAGGCCGCTGTCCCGCCCGCCGCGATTTGATCCGCGCTGACAAGTTTTACATTCTCGGCCATAAGCAGCAGCGAGAGCTGCGCCGGGGCTGGTCTCCTATAATTCCGCGGCCTCAATATTTAAAGTTTTTTTTCGGACGCCGTAGGCCTGCAGAAAATGAAAATACCGCACCCGGAAGCCCCTGGAAACAAGGGTCAATACGCAAAACCCCAATGATTCCAACAACAATATGCCGCCCTGAATAGCACTAAATGGCTGATTTCCAAATTGCAAAGACAAACTGCTTATTCCGGTAACGATGAAATGTGAGGTCAAAAAGGCTGGCGGACGCAAAAAAAGGGACGCTCGCCAGTCTTGGTCGGTTCGATTTTTCATTTCTCACAGGTTTACGGCTACCGAAAGAAGCGAAATCAGGCGGATAACAGTATCCGCATTCTATCCCCTCTTATCTCCGCATGATTATTGGCCAGGCAATCGCCATAAGCCACGCAGACGATGCAACCGGGCGGCCTCACCTGCCATGAAGTATTGGATGTCACACCGCTTCCATCGGGCCAGGCCGCCGGAGCACATACCATCATTCGCTGAAGAACGATAACACCAGGAAATCATAAAGAAGGAAGACCGCCGTCCCCATTTTGTCACCCAATGCCAGACAACCTTTTTCTCCGAAATTGCGCAGTTCATTCTCCGGCCTCCCGCGCTAATTAGCGAGCTGATTTCCATCTAAAAAAAGCAATTGGGGCTGCCAGCTTTTCCAGCGGGTCAGGCGTTTTCCTGGGAGGGCTGCGCCGTTGGGGAAGATTCGGAGGCCCGTCGTAGAGTGACTGGAGCCGTGCCGGCATGGTTACTGCATGCCAAGACGCCCGCCCCCCAGATCATTGTGGGGCGTGGGCATCTTGCCCGCCAACCGGCAAGACCCGACATTCGGCACGCTCGCCCCCATCGCGGACCGCTGTCGGCGGCCTGCCGGCAATTCAAATTGTGCAATTTTCTTGAGATTTGCTTTCCACACTCAACCTTCACATGCACTGGGCACGCCCACCCCAACAAGCTTATCGAAGTTGAACTGCGACCACGCAATAAAGCCTCGGTGGCTAATTATTTTGCCAACCCCTATAAAAATTGCCCGTCAGACCCGTTACCTCCTGCTTGCAACCCCTATAGTTGATTAAATCGGAAACGCGCCGGAAATTGTTTTTTCCTGACAGGCCCCATTTGCCAAAGTTCGGTCAAATGCGGTCCCGCGGCCAGTCGTTGAAAATCAGGCACCGGTGAAAATGTCCCCGGCGGCGGCTATATCCACGCGCCGATTGCGCCGGAAAAGTTTCGGCCCCACCGGTGGACGACCCGCGAACATGCGGGCGGTTATAAGCCCCGACATTGTGGTACCGAAAGCTCCGAAAGTGTCCCAAACCGCAGGAATAACGACTTTTGGTACTAACGGTACTACTGGCACTGGCGGTACGGATGGTTCGGGTGGTGCTTATGAAGCAGATAATGCCGCGTTGCAGGCGCCCGTTCCATTAGATAACGCCCCTCCCCTTTCTGGCTGGAGGAAGCGAATGTCCCCGCCGTTGCCGCAGTAACGCGGTGCGGGAAGTTGCGACTGGAGAGTTGACCACATAAGAACAGGTTCGAAGGGCAGCCTTCACCGACACTTTGCGGCACCTCTGGCGGTCTACTTTCAACTCACTGCTTTCATCGTGGGGAAACAGATAGCCATCGCAATTGAAAAGTTGATCGCCGATTGTGGCTGCGGGGCAAAACCGAGCAGGTAATGAAGCAGCGGAAAGCGGCGTGACGCGCCGATAGATCGCCCACGCTGCAGGCCAGCGTTGCCGCAAATTATGCAATTTCCTTGAGATTCACATTCTACACCCACCATGCACATGGTTTGGGCGCCGCCGCCTGGTCTTCGGTTGTTTAGCAGCGGACGCTAGGATACAGTATCATTGTAGCCTGACGGACCGCAGAGTGTTTCTCCGGCGGAAGCAGGTACAGGTTGGGTGGCACATGGCAACGAACCGAAAAAAAGGTTCCGCGGCACTCTTTGAATTGATTGACAAATCCGGTGCAAAATCCGGGCGGCATTCCGGTTCCGGTATGAAAATGCCGGCATGGCTGGATAAATACAACCATCCGCAAGGCGGCTCAACCGGTGACGCCGCCACTGAGTCGGGCAATCCACCAGCAACCGCGACTGGCCCGGTCGCTGGCTCTCAATCCGGATCGCCGATGCCGACAAGCGGCGCGGACAAACCTTCGCTGGGCCAGGTGTATCATGCTCCTGCCCCGGTACCCGATCAGTCTCCGGCACCGGCAACCGCCAATCGGCCCCTGGGGCGCACCGGCATGGACAATCCGGTTCTACTGGATGTACTGGTCGCCAAATTCCGCCCGTGGCTGCTGTTTGCATTGTTCTTTTTCATATTTCTTCTGATTGCCGGGCTTATCATTCTGGCCACACGCCGGTCCGCCGCACCAGACGATCGTACCACGGGCAATTCCTTCAACGATTCAAATGCAAATGTACCAGCATCGATTCAACCCGGCGGCAATAGCAGCACCCTTATTCCAGCTGTACCACAATCTCCGGCGAACAATTTGCCCTCTTCCAATTATCAGATTGTACCCGCCAATCCAATCGCCAATCCCATCGCTAATCCGGCGCCGCGGCCAAAAGCCAGGGTCGGAAAGATTGTTCCTGCGGCGAACGTCCCCCGCCTGGCGGACCATTGGTATCTGGTGATACTGACCACCCAGCCGCAATACGCCCGCACGGCCGCGCGTTTTATTGCACATCATGGCGTAAGCGTCAGCATTGAAACGGGAACCAATAATCTGGCCGAGGTGGTAAGCGTGCGCGGCTTTAAACATCGTGGTGGCCGGCGCGCCTTGGCGTTCCGGCGGCGGGTCATTGCGATCGGCCGGCTGGTGCCCGGAATTAAGCGCAAACACGACAGCGTGTGGGGCGATGCGTATTATGTTCAGATTGTGCGGACCCATTAAGTCCAGGCAGCGCTCATGTTCAAGCCTTTTTGATGTTCAGGGAGCCGTATGGTCGACAGAAGCGTTTCAACCGAGTCGCTCGGACGCGATATTCCAGCCTCACCGGATCGCCAAAATCGGAAAACACTCAGGGTCGCCATTATTGGCTGCGGAGGCATAAGTGAACTCCATATTCCAGCTCTAAAAGCCATGCCGGATGTGGAACTGGTAGCCGGTGTGGATATCAAACCACGGCGTCTGCAGATTATGAAGCAAAAATTCGGCGTGACAGATCTTTATGAAGATTTTCAGACTATGCTGGCTCGCGTTAAACCGGCTGCGGTGTCCATTTGCACACCCAACGCCCTGCATGCGCCGATTGCCATTGCGGCACTTCAGTCCGGTGCCGATGTCATTACCGAAAAGCCCATGGCAATGAACCCGATTGAATGCCGCCAGATGCTGGATGCCGCAAAAGCGAGCGGCCGGAAACTGGCCGTCGGCTTTCAGTACCGACACCATCCGAATACCCAAATGCTGGCCCGCGCGCGGGATAGCGGACAGTTTGGCGAAGTCATGTTTGTCAAATGCCAGGCTCTGCGACGTCGCGGCATTCCCAACTGGGGTGTTTTTGGACAAAAGGAACTTCAGGGCGGCGGACCGATGATCGACCTGGGTGTTCACGTCATGGAAATGGCTCATTATGTCATGGGTTCACCGAAACCGGTGTCGGCTTCTGGAAATATATGGACATATATTGGTCATAAGCCGGGCAATGTGGCCAGCATGTGGCCCAACTGGGACCACACCACCTATAACGTAGAGGACCTGGCCATTGGACAAGTCCGGTTCCAAAACGGGTCGGTCATGCAGATAGAGGCTTCCTTTGCGGCGCATATTGCCGCGGATATCTGGAACTTTTCGTTCATGGGAACGCGCGGTGGCGGCGGATGGGACCCGCCCACCATTTACACCGATTCCGCCGGTACCATGGTAAACATTACGCCCGCCTTTCTGCCCAATGGCGATTTTGCCGGACTCATCAGCGCAAAACTCCGCAATTTTGTCGATGCCTGTCTCTATGATGTTCCCCTGATGGCATCCGGAGAAGCCGGCCTGGCGATTCAGGAAATGATTGACGGTGTGTACCGTTCGGCAGCCTGCGGCCATGAGGTGGAAATTTGAACATATGTCGGTAGACCATAAAAACAACTCTGGCTGCCCACGGCGCGGAATGCCGATGGACGCCTTTCTGGCGGCCGCCGTGATTGATTCACCGGGCCTGCTGGTGCTCGTGCTCGACAGCCGTGGCAACGCCTGTTTTGCCAACAAAACACTTCTGAACCTGCTGGCTCTGCCCGCCGACGCGTCCCGACGACAGCTTGCGGGCATTCCTGTTATAACGCCCGGCCGCCGCGCGCGGCTCCTTACATTCGCACAGAAAAACCGACAAAAGGGTGTGTCCCTGCCAATGGACCTTGCGCTGACCATTGGCGGACGCCGCCTGCGGCTGGCCATGGAGGCCGTGGTGGCCGCGGCCGCTCCGCCCGGCCGCCGCCGGCACATTATTCTCACGGGGTTTGATGTCACGGCAGCCGGGCACCTGCAGGATTCACTCCGGCACAGCGAATCGCAGGTGCGAGCCATTGTGGAAACCGCTGTGGATGCAATTATTACGGCCGATCAGCGAGGCGTCATTCATACATTTAATCCCGCGGCGGAACGCATTTTTCAGTTTAAACCGGCGGAAGTCATCGGTCGGAACGTCAGCATGTTGATGCCCGAACCATACCATAGCGAACATGACCGGTACCTTCAGAATTATCTGCGCACCGGACGGGCCAAAATTATCGGAATAGGTCGTGAAGTTGTCGGACGGCGCAAGGATGGTTCGACATTCCCGATGTATCTTGCCGTGGGGGAACAGGTGCATGGCCAGCGTCACTTTTTTACCGCCATTATCCGCGATATAAGTGAACGCAAACGCATGGAAAATGAAATTCTGCAAATTTCCGAACGTGAACAGCGGCGTATCGGCCAGGACTTGCACGACGGTCTTGGCCAATTGCTTACCGGCGCAGCGCTGCACGCCAAGGCACTGGGGGGACAATTTGGGCGGACATCACCGGAGTTTTCGGCGCGTATGAATCGCGTGATTGAATTGATTAACGATGGGATTGCCCAAAGTCGCGAGCTTTCACGCGGTCTTCAGCCCGTAGCCGATTGTCAGGTGTTTCCCACCAGCATTCAGGACCTGGCGGAACGCACGCAAACGCTTTTTAACATCGAATGCTCCGCCCGCTGTGAACCGCTGCCTGCGGGCGTATCGCTTTCCGACGCCACGCATTTGTACCGCATTGTTCAGGAATCCCTCCATAATGCCGTGCGCCATGGCAAGGCCCGGCATATTCAAATCAGCCTGAAAGCCATGGGGCGCAATTTACGATTGACCATCCGCGATGACGGTGTGGGGTTTCCTGAAGTCCGCGGCCGCGGGCTGGGGCTGCATATTATGAATTATCGAGCTGGCGCGATCGGCGCGTTGCTGGAAATCCGTTCGACTCCGGGGCGAGGGGTCACGGTTATTTGTTCGCTTAGTCAGCCTGAAGTTCCCGTCCCGAAGCTGCCTGTTGAAAAAGGAAAGATGCCATGAAAAAAACAGGTGAATCCGACCGGTCACGCCGGACCACGGCGACAAAAGACCGAACTGAAAAAAAAACCGCCACCGCGGTGCCGAATCCAACCGCTAAAACCGCGGGCCGGGATCTGCCACCGATTACCTTTCGGGCCAAACCTGGTCGACCGACTGTGGTCACCCCGTCCGGCAAAGCCAAGCCGCGCATTGTTATTGTGGATGACCACCCTATCGCACGGCAGGGTATTCGCCTGCTGATTGAAAGTTCCGACGATTTGTGCGTTTGTGGCGAAGCCGCCGATGCCGACGGCGCGCTGGACGCGGTGGCCAATTTCAAGCCCGACCTCGCGGTCGTGGATTTATCGTTAAATGGCAAACCGGGATTGGAATTGATTAAAGATCTGCGGTCAATGCACGAAAAGCTGCCCATTCTTGTGCTCTCCATGCACGATGAAACCATGTATGCCGAACGCGCATTGCGCGCCGGTGCCCGTGGCTACATTCAAAAGCAGGAAGCCACGGATAAAATTCTGCTGGCAATCCGCCGGATTCTGGCTGGCGAAATTTATGTCAGCGATGCCATCGCCGGGCGCGTGCTCCGGCAGTTGGCGGGCGGCGGCAACCAGCCGTTGAAATCTTCACTGGAATTGCTGTCTGACCGCGAACTGGAGGTATTCGGGTTCCTCGGGCAGGGCAAACCGGTCCGGGAAATTGCCAGCATCCTGCATTTAAGCGCCAAAACAGTGGAAGCGCATCGCGAACATATTAAGGAAAAGTTGAATTTTGCCAGCAGCAACGAACTGCTGCGTTACGCCATTCAGGTGGGCATGGACAAATAAGAAATGCCATCGGTTTCCGTGCGCGCCGGTGGCGTTTATCGCTTAGCTCTGAAACGGATTCCGCCGCAATTGACGGTGTTCAGAGTCCGGTGAATTGATAAAAAAAATTCTTGCCGTTTTCAACACCTGTTGCGCGGAAATTCATGGGCGGCTTACCCACAAACGCCGCCGCAAACATATTTGGCCGCCGACCAAAAATTTCCGCAAGCCAGGCGCATCGTTATATAGGCGGGCACACCTTAACCCGCTGCGCCGCGCGACAATTCATAGCGCCTGACGCGGATCTTAATCGGGCCTAAAATGCATAAGACCTTGCGAGTGGCGTACCTCCATCGCACCCTGGTGCCGGGGGAAACGCCACGGTTTTTTCGGTTGCGTCTACCCGCATCTGCACGGCTTTCTCATAGGCTTTCCGCACGAATTCCCCAAGCGTCTTGCGACATGCTTCCTCTGACCCGTTGCCTAATTGCCCATCAGGAGCGGCATTCACCGCCTCGGCAACGGCCTTCATCGTGGCGGCAAACTCCACCTGCATCTGCTTAATAAACTCTTCTTTGTCGATTTTTACAAGCCGATCCATGACGTCTCTTTTGGTTATCCATTAAATTCCGCCCGATAATCGTATAGTGAAGAACGGCGAAAATGAATATGCCAAATATTATGTTTTTGGAACTTCAGGCTTTGGCGGGGATGGCTGCGGAGCAATTGCCGAAGCCGGAGCGGATGCTCCCGGAGGGCTGCCATTCGCCGGCTTTCCGGCAGAGACCACGCCGCGTTCTTTTTGGATTGCGTCAAAAATTTCCTGCCTGTGCACTGGAACCGTATTCGGCGCGTTAATGCCCAGTCGCACTTTATCGCCGCGAATATCCACAACCGTGATGACAATATTATCACCAATCACGATGCTTTCATTGCGTTGTCGGGAAAGTACCAGCATCGTCTGACTCCTTGACAATTATTTCCATAAGCTCCACCTCCCGCGACACATCTATCCACTTCATTATAGCCTGCCGACGTCGGAATGGCCTGTTGCCCGCGATTGACCGCGGGCCAGTGATTTTATGCCACAGCCTGCACCGCCCGAGGTGCCAAGGCGGCATCCAGGCCTTCGCTCCAGCGGTTCCGCCAGTGCGAAACGGCCGGTGCCGCGGCGTGCGCCGATACCTGCGCGGGCGATGGTTCCGCCGGAACAGGTCGCAATTGCAGGCCGCGACGAGAATGTTTGTTGATCACAATCGGCTCGTCGATATTCACCACCAGGTAATCGCCCGACTGTTCCAGGGCCAGGTAGGCGTGAAGTTCTCCATTTCGGCTGGTCCGCATAAGCTCAAGAATCTGACGGCTGGTGGGCAGTTTGAATCCTGGAACGCAGGCCGCGGGGTCCACCAGCCGCAGCGCAAACGCTCCGTCGTCCACGCTTTGCAGCCAGATGGCGGCATCGGCGGAATGAAGTTCCAGTAAAATAAAACGGCCTGTTGCCGCGGCATCATTGGCCAGACCGGCGATGTGGATGATCTGGTCGTCCATCAGTTCCAGCGGACCGAAGCGAGTCGTGTTAATAACCATGTGCTGAACTCCATATTCCTGAAAACCAAACCAACCCGTTTTTCGCGACCGATAAGAATCCAAGTCACGTTCCATTTTTAAGGCAATTAGATGGCCGGTGGGCTATCGGAAGCATCACCAACTTATTATTCGTGCAAACGGACAGGGTAAGTCCAATAAAAGCGGCTGATAAGTCAAATATTCGTCTTAATGAATAAAAACAGACTTTTCGTGAACTGTTACGCGCGGCAGGCGGCTTTTGGCGGTACCGCATTCCCATTTTGGAGACGCCAAATGTGGTAATCCCGGCTACATAATGCTATGGTTAACGCAAGGACACTATCCGAATGAAAGAAGTTTCAGGAGAAAGTTCCATGTCATACTCTAAAATCAGCATTTTGGGGCTGTTGAGCATAATGGCAGTTGGCTTAGCATTTGGCGGCGCTTCGGCGGCTGTAAAAGTCGGAGACCGCGTACAGGTCGGCTGGCAGACCGTAGGTGGTGGCCGTGTTACAGCCCGCATGTTGAAAGGTCATTTACTGGTGGTGGATTTCTGGGCCACCTGGTGCCATCCGTGCATGATGGAAGTGCCGAACGTTGTGAAGGACTATAAAACCTTTTCGCCGCAGGGAGTCGGGTTTCTTGGCATCAGTCTGGATGACGATGTCACACAAATGGCTGCGGTGGCAAAGCAAAAGGGAATAGTCTGGCCACAGGTTTGCAGCGGCGCGGACTGGCATGATCCCACGGCGACAGCATGGGGTGTCCGAGGAATTCCGGATACGTTTATTCTAAGTTCGCACCGCAAAGTTCTGTGGGTCGGCTATCCGTCGAATTTGGGCAATGCGCTAAAGATGGAACTCAAGACCCATCCGACACTTGTAATGTTGACGCGGCAATCGAAAAAATTAATCGCTTCAGCTACCACTCTGGTTCGGGACAGTCAGGACGTGGATGGGGCGATTGGCAAAATCAGCAAAATCAGTCCAAAGGTTACGCGCAACAGAAGCTTTCGGCACCCGATCCGCATGCTTCTTATGGCGATCCGAAAACAGGGAAACACAGCCGTCCGCAAGGTCCGAGCCAGTCACACCGCAATGACGAATCTGGCGAGACTTGTCGGAATGGGCCGCGTGCAAACCTGGCTTGGACCGATCCATTAATTGGCCCCGATCATGCGACTCCGTACGGGTGTCAAAATCCGGGCTTAAATTTGCGGCGCGGCTGTTGAGCAAGGACAGACATTCAGCCCAATATTTCGCAAAAATAAATCTGTGAATTATTGACTTATCTCGTGCGATAAATTAACCTGTCCAATTCGACTTTTCGCAAACTGAATCTCGATTCAATTCGAGATTCAGTCCGAAGAGGCGAACAACGGATGGCTCGTATATGACCAAGCAGCCTCCGCGTGATTGATACGGATGATACCTGGTATATGCCCATCGCAGCGGCGGAATACCGGTGAGGAATAAAGTTTTAATTCTGCGAATGGAGCGACTTTTATGTTACCCGTGGCAAGAACCAGCAAATCCCGCAAAGGAATGCGCCGCGCCCATCACGCCCTGACCGGCGTATCGACGGTCCGTTGCCCGCGCTGCAATCAGCCGAAACTTCCGCACCGCCTGTGCGGCGAATGCGGATATCTGAATCGCAGCCTTTCACTGGCCACTGCCGCGGAAAAGGCCTGATTTTTATGGGCGCACCGTGCAGCTGCCGCTGCGTCCGGGTGTTTCTGAATACTCCTGTGCGGGGGTTCGGATTGAATTTTCTGTTTCTCTTTCAGGGCATTTGATTCGATGCGCATCGCCATTGATGCCATGGGCGGAGACCACGCGCCGGAGAATATCCTCCAAGGAGCGTTGGATTCTCTTGATCTCTTGGACTCAAACGACGAATTGATTCTGGTTGGCAGGCAAGAGGTAATTGCCCCTCGGCTTCCACCGACAGCCAGCAGCGGCGCGACCGTGCGGGTTTTGCACGCCTCCGACGTCATCGCCATGGATGAATCCCCAGTGGATGCCGTGCGAAAAAAACGTGATAGTTCCATTGTGAAAATGGTCAAGCTGGCGGCGGGTGGCGGAGCTGACGCAATTATTTCCGCCGGCAATACCGGCGCTCTGGTCGCCGCGGGCGTGCTTATGTTAAAAGGGCTGCCGGGCGTGGAAAGGCCGGGTATTGCCTGCACGGTGCCCACGCCGCATGGAGTTTTCATGCTGTGCGACGCCGGTGCCAACGTCACGCCGAAACCGGCTCATCTGCATCAATATGCCGTTCTGGCCAGTGTGTATATGCAGGCACTGCACCATATCGATAATCCGCGTGTGGGACTGCTGAATGTCGGAACTGAAGAGGAAAAAGGCACGCCGCTGGTAAAGGAAGCTCGCGTGCTGCTAGATAATGACAAATCCCTTAATTTTGTGGGATTTGTGGAGGGGCGGGACCTGTTCAAAGGCGTGTGTGATGTCGCCGTGACCGACGGTTTTACCGGCAATATCATGCTTAAGGTGATGGAAGGCATGAACATTTCGTTCATGACAATGCTGCAGGATGCGGCGCGTGAACAAAGTGCCACCGCCTTGGCGGACCTTAAGCCAGTCCTTTCATGTGTTTCCAAACGCTATGACCATGAAGAATATGGTGGCGCACTGCTGCTGGGCGTTGCGGGCCTGTTTTTCAAGGTACATGGTTCGGCCGGCCCGCGGGCCATTCGTAATGCCGTCCGTTCGGCAAAAGAAGCCTCGCGGCTGGATGTCAATACACGCATTGTGCAGCGCCTCGCCCCGGCGATCGCCTGACCGGTGGCGGAATTGAGTTAATCGTGGTAGGGTTCTGCAACCGCGGCGGCGGTTTTAGTCCGCGAAAATCGACCTGACCCATCGGGCCGACGGCGGCGGAACCCTGAAGAGGAGAAAATGCGGACATGCCTCGATTTGGCACCATCATTTCCGGCACCGGAAGTTACGTTCCGGAAAAGCGCCTGACCAATCAGGACCTGGAAAAACTCGTTGAAACCAGTAATGATTGGATCGTACAACGCACCGGCATTCGCGAGCGGCGGATTGCCAGTCCGGATCAGGCTTCGTCCGATCTGGCATATGAGGCCGCCCGGCGGGCGCTGGAGGCCGCAAAACTTGCCGCCGATGACATTGACCTGATTATTGTCGCCACGCTGACCCCGGATATGCTTACGCCGAGCACCGCCTGCGTATTGCAAACCCGCTTGGACATTAAGCGGCACATTGGCGCGTTTGATATAAATGCCGCCTGTTCAGGATTTGTGTATGCGCTGGCCACCGCGTCGCAGTTTATTGCAAACGGTGCCTTCAAGCATGTTCTGGTGGTGGGCGCCGAAACGCTTTCACGCATTGTGGATTACACAGATCGCGGAACCTGCATCTTATTTGGCGATGGCGCCGGCGCGGTGGTCCTTTCGGCCTGTGACGACCCGGAACGCGGCCTGCGGTCTTTTGAACTCGGGGCCGATGGCAAAGGCGGACCGCTGCTGAATATTCCCGCCGGCGGGTCGCGCCTGCCGATTCTGCCCGATGTCCTGACCCGCCGCGATCAATATCTGAAAATGAATGGCCGCGAAGTTTATAAATTCGCGGTCACACAGATGACCCACAGTCTGCAACAGGCAATGCAGGCCTGCTCATTAACCAGCGAACATGTGCGACTTGTCGTTCCCCATCAGGTGAATCAGCGGATTATTGACAGCGCCACAAGCAAGATGGGATTCCCCGCGGAAAAAGTTTACATCAATATTGACCGCTACGGCAATACCTCCGGGGCGTCGGTGCCCATTGCGCTGGATGAAGCCATGCGCGGCGGACGTTGCGGTGCTGGCGACTGGATTATTATGGTGGCTTTCGGCGCGGGCCTTACCTGGGCCTCGGCCACCATGCGGCTGTAAGAATGCCGGAGTCGCGCCAGGTGGTTGAGCCACGCCGAGATTCCACGGTGAACGGATTTTGTTTTGACAAGAACACTGACAAGCCAGTGACCGCAGCAGGATTTTTTATGCAGCAGGCAATTTTATGTCCGGGACAGGGTGCCCAGCACGTGGGCATGGGAAAGGATTTTTTTGAATCCCACCAGGCGGCGCGCGATGTCTACGCCCTGGCGGATGAAATTCTGGGCTTCCCGCTTTCCACGCTTTGTTTTCAGGGACCCGACGCCCGGCTGCAGCAGACCGATCACGCCCAGGTCGGCATTTTTGTGACCACTGTCGCTATTTATCAATCGCTTAAGGCGGCTGGCAAACTGCCCGACGCCGTCGGTGCGGCGGCCGGCCTTTCACTTGGCGAATACTCAGCCCTGTATATAGCCGGTGCAATCGCGCTGCCCGACGCGATTCGTCTGGTGCGGGCGCGTGGCGAATTAATGCAGGCCGCGGCGGTTGCCCAACCCAGCACAATGCTGGCCCTGGTAGGTGCAGATGAAACGCAGGCGGCGGAAATATGCCACCAGGCTGCGGGACACGGTATTGTCGTGATGGCCAATTTCAATGCCCCGGGGCAGATTGTACTTTCCGGCGGCGTTGAAGCCTGCGCCCAGGCGGCAAAAGTCGCCCAGGCTATGGGCGTGCGCAGTGTGCCGTTGAATGTGGCCGGAGCGTTCCATTCGCCATTCATGCGCCCCGCCGCTGATAAAATGCGGGAAATTCTCGCCGGTGTGCCGCTGGTCATGCCGCACATAGCGGTGATCAGCAATGTCACGGCCAGGCCGCATGAATCCGTGGAAACAATGCGGGAATTGCTCGTGGAACAGATTGTGGCTCCTGTCCGGTGGAATCAGAGCATGGACTACCTGCGGCAACAGGGCACGCAGCAGTACCTGGAACTTGGTCCGGGGCGTGTCCTGACCGGCCTGATGAAAAAAATTGATCGCCGCGCCCCGATTACCAATATGTCATCCGCGGACGCGCTGGCCGCGCCGGTTTCCACGCCGTCGGCGGCAAATGAGTAAAACCGAATGGAGTTCCCCTCATGGCTGAAATGAATACCAAACGTGTCGCATATGTCACGGGAGGGTCGCGCGGCATTGGCGAGGCCATTGTCCGCTCCTTGGCCGCCAGCGGTCACCATGTGGTGGCCGTGGCGCGCAACGCCGACAAGCTCGGCACACTGTGTGCCGAACTGACATCAATTGGCCAATCGATCGAGCCGGCGACGGTGGATATTGGCGATTCCGCCGCACTTACCGCATCCATTGAGACGGTCGTTGAAAAGCACGGACGGCTGGATGTGCTGGTGAACAACGCCGGCATTACGCGCGACGGGCTTTTCATGCGAATGGATGACAAGGATTTTGATGATGTCATCAACACCAACCTGCGGGCGGCGTTCGTCGCCTGCCGTGCGGTCAGCCGTTCTATGGTCCGCGCCCGCTGGGGTCGCATTATCAATATCGCATCGGTATCAGGAATTATCGGCAATGCCGGCCAGGTAAATTATTCGGCTTCCAAGGCGGGTCTTATCGGCATGACCAAATCCATCGCGCGCGAGCTGGCCGGCAAACAGATAACGGCCAACTGCGTGGCACCCGGCTTTACCACCACGGATATGACCGAAGTGCTGCCGGCTCCGATTAAGGATAAAGTGAAAGAAATAATTCCACTGCGCCGTTTTGGCACACCAGCCGAAGTTGCCGCAGTCGTCGGCTTTCTGGCGGGAGATTCCGCGGCGTATATGACCGGCCAGGTCCTGGCGGTGGATGGCGGCATGAGCATGTAAATTTAACGGGAAGCCTGAGCACAAGTTGGCATTTGAAAAGGAACTGGATGTAATTGGGCTTTTTGCGAATTTTATGGCGACTCCGGATGGGCCGCGGAAAAAGCGATTAGGAACAGGTGGCAGCGTTGCCAAGTGGACCGACTTACGCTAATCTTAGCATTCTGATAAATGCACGGGTGATGATAGTTTTTTGAATAAAACCCTTTTTATGGAGGCCTTTGGCATGGCTGAATTGGATACACAGATTGAAACCAAGGTTATCGACATCGTAGCCG
>JAJZOA010000272.1 GCA_021852225.1 Planctomycetota bacterium | reverse complement strand
CGACAAACATGTTGCGATGTTCCGCAACATGTTTGTCGGCAGCATGGAAGGGGACGATCTTTATGCATGCATTGATATGGTCGTCCACAAACTCGAACGCCAGATTTCTGAACATAAGAAAAAATTCCGGAACCGGAAACATCCGGAATAATCAACCCCAGCCGGGCCGTTGGCGGCGACCGGCGTAAACTGGAATCCTGCAGGAACATAGCGAGGCGTGACCAACAACCAAACGGGGAAATCCAATGAAGTTCTCGGAGTTTATTATTAAGGACGCAATTGTGCCTGAGCTTAAGGCTACGGCACGCGACGGGGTTATTCGCGAGCTTGTCGTATCTCTGGCTGAAAACAAGGCGATTGCCCAGGCAGACGTGGATACCATCTGCAAAGCCATTCTTGACCGCGAAAGACATGGCAGCACCGGTTTCGGCAAAGGTGTGGCAGTTCCTCATGTGAAGCATTCGCTTATAAAAAAGCGGGTCGGAACCATTGGACGAAGTGCCAACGGTGTTGATTTCGCGGCACTCGACCAGGCGCCCGTCTACAGTATCGTGCTGCTTCTTTCTCCGCCGGAAAGCCCCGACGGCCATTTACAGGCCATGGAAAATATATTCCGCAACCTCCAGCAGGACAACTTCCGCCGATTTTTGCGCAGAGCAGCCACTCGCAAGGAAATCAGCGATCTTCTGGATGAAGCCGATCAGACCGGCGTCGCACGCTGATTTCCTCCGCGTTTTTAACGCACCGCGAAGTCGCCCCCCATGCGGAAGCGGACAACATTCCGCAATTTCATAACACAACCTGAACTTTGGAAGCGGCACAGGCCAACATGGAAAGAGAAATTAAAATATCCAATAAGCTCGGCCTTCATGCCCGGCCCGCGATGCAGTTTGTGGATGTCGCCAACCAGTTCCACAGCGCCATTCGCGTTTGGAAAGCCGATCAATGCGTGGATGGCAAAAGCATCATGCACATGATGATGCTTGCCGCCACCGAAGGCACAAGCCTGAAAATTCAGGCCGACGGCGACGATGCCGCCGCCGCGCTTGACGCTCTCGAACGGCTGGTCAATGGCCGCTTTGGCGAGGAATAAATTGTCCTTTTTGCCCTGAATCATTCCAATCCGCCGACCGTTTGCAAGCGGCGGATATGTCGAAAGTGTTCGAATCTTGATGGAGATGCTTCGTGCCTGTTTCACCCAATGCCGGCCAGCCGCCCAGCGCCGATATGCTGATCGACATGGCTACCCTGGCGCGTGACTATTTTGACAAAAAGCCTGATCCTGCAGATCCACGTCAGGCCGTGAGCTTCGGCACCAGCGGCCACCGCGGCACCCCGCTTGACGGCTCGTTTACTGAAGCCCACGTGCTGGCCATGACCCAGGCTATTTGTGACTGCCGGCGGATCAAAGGAATTGACGGCCCGCTGTTCATTGCCAAGGACACCCATGGTATTGACACCCCCGCCCACGACACCGCCGTGGAAGTGCTCGCGGCAAACGGTGTGGAACTGCGCCCCGCTGTCGATAACGAATACACCCCTGTGCCACTTCTTTCACACGCCATTCTGCAGCATAACCGTGGCCGAACCGGCGGCTTCGCCGATGGCATTGCGGTCACGCCCTCACATAATCCGCCGCGCGATGGCGGCTTTAAATACAATCCCCCCACCGGCGGCCCGGCTGATGTGGACATCACAAGCTGGATTCAGGACCGCGCCAACACGTATCTGCGGGCCGCCAACCGCCAGGTCAAAAGAATTCCGCTCAAACAGGCCCTGGGCGCGCCGACCACCCGATTTTACAACTTTATCGAGCCGTACGTCATTGATTTATCGACAGTTATTGATATGGACATTATTAAATCATCTGGTTTAAACATTGCCGCCGACCCCATGGGCGGTGCCGCGGTTCACCTGTGGGAACCCATCCGCCGGCGCTATGGCCTGAACCTGACGGTGATCAATGCGGATGTGGATTTCACCTTCCGCCGCATGCGCGTCGACCACGATGGGCAGATACGCATGGATTGTTCCAGTCCTTATGCCATGGCCGGACTCGTGGCCCTTAAAGATAAATACCAGATCGCTTTCGGCAACGATACCGACGCCGACCGCCACGGTATCGTTGCACCCTCCGTTGGATTGCTGCCGCCAAATCATAATCTTGCCGCCGCGGCGCGCTATCTGTTCAGCCACAGGCCCGGCTGGCCCGCCGCCGCCATGGTTGGAAAAACCCTCGTCAGCAGTGGTATTATAGACCGTGTCACCACCGCCGCCAGCCGAAAAGTCTATGAAGTTCCCGTCGGGTTCAAATGGTTTGTCCAAGGCTTGTCCGATGGCTCGCTTGGTTTTGTGGGGGAAGAATCCGCAGGTGCCACATTGCTTCGTCGCGACGGCACCGTCTGGACAACCGACAAGGACGGACTGGTCATGGACCTTCTGGCCTGCGAAATGACCGCCCGCACCGGCAAAGACCCCGGCGTCCATTACGCCGAAATTGAAAAGCAGTTCGGACGATCCTTTTACGTGCGGGAAGACCAGCCTTGCACATTGCGGGAAAAAGAGGCTCTGAAAAAACTTTCACCTACAGCTGTCACACAAAAGCAAGTCGCCGGTGAACAGATTACCGCCGCTCTGACCCACGCCCCGGGCAATGGCGCGGCCATCGGCGGGCTGAAGGTCACGACCGCCAACGGCTGGTTTGCCGCGCGACCCTCCGGAACGGAGGCCCAATACAAAATATATGCAGAAAGCCTCAAAAGCCAGGAACATCTGAACCAGCTTGTGGCCGATGCCCGAAGCCTGGTGAAAAAGGCACTGGCCTGAAGCAAAATTGGCGAGCCAGTTCCAGTCCCCCCACTTTCTGTTATTGCACCGCCCCCAGTGGCAGCACAGTTCGTCCATAGACTTCATTAAGGACCTGCGCAAAACCGGCGTACATTGCACTGCTTCCACACACGATTCCCTCGTAACCCGCCACAGTGCCCACCCAGTCGGCTCCGGAAAATTCCTTCGCCGCCAGCAGTGCAAACAGAATGGTCAATGTTGCAAACACAAACTGCAGCGTGCGATTCAACCGCAGTGTGCCAATAAACAGAAACAGAGTAAAAACTCCCCAGATGGCAAAATACGATCCCATCGCCTTGGCGTCCGGAGGCAGTTTTAGTCCTGGGCTTTCAATCAGCCAGACCAGCGTCAGCCAGAATGTTCCATACGAACAAAACGCCGTCGCGGCGAAGGTATTTCCCTTTCGCCATTCCATTATTCCGGCAATAAGCTGAGCGATGCCGCCGTAAAAGATGCCCATGGCCAGAATCATGGAATTCAGGCTGAAAAATCCGGCGTTGGCCAGATTAAGCAGAACGGTGGTCATCCCAAATCCCATCAGCCCCAACGGAGCCGGGTTACCGGTTGAATCCTTTACCACCCAATTGTTTGCTTCCGACATTGCGACTCCAAAATTCATGTGGCCAACCGAAATGATACTTCCCGGTTCCGCCTGAGCGGTCCGCCCGGCGAAGCCAGAACAATGGTTGGAAGTATAATCACGACTCCATAACAATAGCAACCGACAATATTTGTCTTTACCTATACGGCGGTTTTTTTGCATTGAAACAGTTTTTTTGCGGTCCAACGCTATGGTGCGGCCATTTTTCTGGCGACCGGCAAATGATCTGATTCACGGCTCCATTAAGCGCTTGGCACGCTCTATTTGGTCGCATAGCGCTCTCAATGAACCGGTATCGGGCGGAAGTTTATGGATAAGTAAATCAGATACCCGGTGACCTGGGGGCATTGGCATATGAGTATTGGCATACGCTGGAAGCAACGCAACGCTGGCGGCAGACAGCCACTTTGGCCGCAGACCAAAACACCGTGGTCCGAGAAACAGCCACGGTCCGCGTTTACCACCCAGGAGGCTGGGTAACGCATAACCGGAAGCCATTGGTCATCACCACGAAACAAAGACGCACCGGAACAAACCGATCCACAGTAACCTACGGCTCTCACGATAGATGATAGAAACGAACATTCACCACCTGAAAATCACACCGGGCATGGATGTACTCAAGTGCAAGACCCTTGATGGGGTGCGTAAGGAAAGGCTGATATTTCTACTGGTTTGCAATCTCATCCGAATCATCATGCGGCAGGCGGCGTGACGGCAGGGTATCAACGTCAATCGTCTGAGCTTTGCTGATACCCTCGCATGGATACGCCATGGTGATCTGCATCATTGTCCGCCCTTAATCGTCAACCCTATACGTTCCGGCCGATTGGAACCGCG
>JAJZOA010000331.1 GCA_021852225.1 Planctomycetota bacterium | reverse complement strand
AACTCCCGGTGATCAACTGATTCTGGAGGCGGAAAATATTCGTGTCAAAGCGCGAACCGGTCATGTCCGCTGCCGCGCCATGGTTGGCGATCAACTGGCCGCTGAAGCCATTATCAAGTTCATGCTGGTGGATGAACCCGCCTAGCGCCGCATCCATTTTGAGAAAGGTTTATGCCACAGATACATCCCATGGCACTCGTTGAAAAAGGCGCCGCGCTGGCCGCGGACGTGGTCGTGGGACCGTTTGCCTATATTGGGCCAAACGTCACCCTTGGCCCCGGCTGTCAGGTGCATCACCACGCGTCCATTGAAGGGCACACCACCGCCGGAGAAGGCAATGAATTTTTTCCCCATTCCAGCATCGGTTGCGTTTCCCAGGACCTTAAATACCGCGGCGGGAATTGCCGCGTCATGATCGGTGCCAACAACCGTTTCCGCGAAAACTGCACCGTCCACATCGGCACGGAAGATGGCGGCGGGGAAACCCGCATCGGCAATGACAATCTGCTGATGGTTGGCGCACATGTGGCCCATGACTGCCTGGTCGCCAATGGCTGCATTCTGGCCAACAATGTTCTGCTGGCCGGCCACGTTGTGCTGGAAGATGGCTGCGTTATTTCCGGCGGTGCGGCTCTGCACCATTTCGTTACCGTGGGACAATATTCCTTCATCGGCGGCATTTCCGCCGTGGTGCATGATGTGCCCCCCTTTATGATGGTCAACGGCCAGCCCGCAGAAGTTCGCGGATTCAACCGCGTCGGCATGCGCCGCAAGGGTTGCGGCGAAGACCAGGTGAACCGCCTTAAAACCGCGTGGCGTCTGCTTTATAAAGACGCCGCGCCGCTGGCCCAGCAGGCCCAGAAGCTGGTTCAGATGTATCCCGACGCCGAGGAAATTCATCTGCTGCTTCGCTTTATCCAGCGAACCAGCGAAGGTAAATTTGGACGCTACCGCGAGTCCCTCCGCGGTAAAATGGCCCCCGACGGAGAAGACTCGGGCAATGAGAATTAACGCATCGCGAAATGGAATGTGGCAATGACCAGACTACCCGAAAAAGATGGCCTGATAACCGTTGCGCTGGCCGGTGCCGGCCGCATGGGACGCCACCATGCCCGCATTTATTCCGGCATGCCAGATGTGCGGCTGGTCGGCATTGTGGATCCGGATATCGCGCGGGCCAGACAACTGGCACTCGATTTTAATTGCTCCGCATTTTCCACCATCGCTGAACTGCTGGCCGGTCCGGTCGCACCGGTTGCCGTTACCATCGCCGCGCCCACCATCCACCACCGCGCGCTGGCCCAAAGCTTGCTGCCGCACGGTGTGAGCCTGCTTATTGAAAAGCCACTGGCACCCACCCTGGAAGATGCGCGAGCCATTGTAAATCTGGCGGCGGCACATGGCTGCGTGCTGCAGGTCGGCCATTCAGAACGCTTCAACCCGGTGGTTCAGGCGCTGAATGCCCATAAGCTTGCCCCGCAATTTGTGGAGGTCCATCGCATCAGTCCGATGACTTTCCGCAGCATTGATGTCGGCGTGGTGTTGGATTTGATGATTCACGATATTGATATTGTCCACCATTTTGTCCGCTCGCCCGTAAAATCGGTCGCGGCGGTCGGCGTCAATGTGATTGGTAAATTTGAGGATGTCGCCAACGCCCGCATCGTGTTCGCCAATGGCTGCGTTGCCAACCTGACGGCCTCACGTCTGGCCCTGAAAACTGAACGTAAAATGCGGCTGTTTTCACCCACCGCGTATGTGAGCGTGGATTACCACAAAAAGGCCGGCGTGATTATTCGCCGCACAGCCAATCAGGAACAGCTTGCCTTGGTGCAGCAGAAAGTGGCCGCCGGCGAAGTGGCCGAACTCACGGATTTGAATTACACCGAACTGGTGAATTACGAACAGTTGCAGGTACATGACAACGAACCGTTGAAGTTGGAAATCGAATCCTTCATTCACGCCGTGCGCACCGGAAGCCAGCCACCGGTCACCGGCGAAGATGGCTGCTTCGCCGTGGATGTGGCCACCCGCATCATGGAATCGATTGCCGAACATGGCTGGCAAACCACGTCAATTTAAGGAAGTCAGTCGCTTTCCGGGGTGTTGAAGGCAGACGCGAATTGCTCTTGAACGAGCAGCCATTACAATGCTCGCATGAAAAATCACACCTCGCCAGTGACGCTATGGGCCGCCGTGGCCGTACTCGGCCTGACTTCCGTGCCGCTTTTTGCCGACACTCCACCGCCGGTCGATCATGCGTTTGCGCCCGCACCGGCCGGCAAGCTGGTTTTGGAAGATTCACCGTGCCCGTTTTCCGATGATTTACTCCCGCGGCTTTCCGTGCCCGCGGGCAGCCCGACACCCGATCTGGATTCGCAGTTCGCACCGACGGATTCTGGCAACAATTTATTTCCATCCTTTTTCCATCCAATTTACGCCTCATGGTTCAAAAGCGCGCACGTGACGCCTTACGGGCTGGTCATTGCGGATAAGGGCATCACCATTGGTCAGACGCTGGCCGCCGATTTTGACCTGTATCGTGGCGGCAGCCGCGCGCCGATCAATCGCATTTACCTTGCCGCGGGATTAATCACCTATATCAACGGGCAGACTCAGCAGAAGCCATATATCGACGGCGTGAATGAACTTGAACCATTTGCCGGTGTGTATGTCCGGTTTCTGAATTGTCTGGTTGGCAATGTAAAATACAAGGAATTTTACAGCGTCTATAATAATTTCCAGACCATTGACCAGACGCAGATCGGCCTGGCGCTGGACGACAGCCGATGGCTTAAGCCCGTTTCGATTCATCCATTTATGGATATGCGATTTGCCCGACATGACGACTACCTGCTGCTGGGGCTTTCGCCCACAGCGCATTTAAAGCCGGCGGGGGTGGCCGTTACGCTGACGATGCCAACCTGGGTGACGGTTGGGCCGCCGGATTTCTGGGGCGGACTGAGCCATGCGGGTGTTTTCACCACAGGTCTGACGGCAACATTCCCGCTGACATTTATTCCGCGGAAATTCGGCGCGTGGCATTTTGACGCGGGCATTCAGTATTACAGCCTGCTGGCTCATTCGCTGATTCGCACTTCGCAATTTATCGGCACCGGCGGCCATCGGAATATTGTGGTGGGTTTCACCGGCTTTGGGGTGCATTTTTAGGGATTCTTCACATACGCCCGTCCGGCACAGGCCGCGGTCACGGCGGCCTCCCTGTTTTTTCAGCATATAATGCCTCTGGAATACTTCTGAAAGGTGGCAAAATGCCGGAAAATAAAATAATTATTGCGGGTGGATCAGGTCTTATCGGTCGGAATCTGGCGCGGTATTACGCCGTCGATCGCGGGTGGAATGTCGTGGTACTGACCCGCTCGGCTATCGGCGATGGCACGGTACCGACCGGATCGGGCAACATTCGTGACTTGCAATGGGATGCGGTCCGTGTGGGGCCATGGGCGGACGAGTTGGAAAATGCGGCGGTTGTGGTGAACCTGACCGGGAAAAGCATCAGTTGCCGTCACACGCCTGAAAATCGGCGGGCCATTCTTAAAAGTCGGGTGGATTCGGTAAACGCAATTACCGCCGCGATACAGCAATTGCGCGTGCCGCCGGCGTGCTATATTCAGGCCAGTGCAACCGGATTTTATGGGAATTCTGGCGATACCATTTGTACCGAACAATTCCCGGCGGGCACCGGTTTTCTGGCGGAAACCTGCACGGCATGGGAAGCGGCACTTCATTCTGCCGCAATTCCCGGCACACGACTGGCAATTTTGCGCATCGGCCTTGTACTGGCACCACAGGGCGGCATGCTGACACCGGTGGCGAAATTGACCCGCGCCGGCCTGGGCGGTGCGGTGGGCAGCGGCCGCCAATGGATGAGTTGGGTTCATCTGCGAGATATTGTGCGAATGGTGGAATGGCTTGCCGATCACGCCGATGCCACAAACACCTATAACGGAACCGCGCCAACGCCGGCAACCAATCGAGATTTCATGGCGGCACTGCGCAAGGTACTGCATCGCCCGTGGTCGCCGCCAGCGCCAGCTTTCGCCGTGCGAATCGGGTCGGCAATTATGGGCATAGATGGCGAACTTGCACTGACCGGCTGCCGGGCCGTTCCGCAGCGATTGCAGGAATCTGGCTTCAGGTTTGAATTTCCCGATCTATTGCCAGCCCTGGTTGACTGCTTGCAAAAATAAATAATTAAATATCGCCAAAAACAATATTTTGACGACTATTATTTTCGCTATAGTGTATATAGGGCTGTGATTGGTTTTGTTATTTCATTTTTATGCGATTATTTGAAATAACAAATGGCTGCCAAGGGTTTTATTTC
>JAJZOA010000184.1 GCA_021852225.1 Planctomycetota bacterium | reverse complement strand
GACCGTATATCCCTTGGCGGTCAGACCCGTCACCAGCCGCTGGGTAAGTCCCAGAATGCGTGCGGTCACGGTGGTCATGCCGACTTCCGCAAGCAACTCCAGCGAAGCACCAAGTCCCAGAATACCGGGCACATTGTGCGAACCGCATTCAAATCGGCGGGCATCTTGCCGCAGGGTAAAATCGTAATTGCCGTAGTCACTGGCGTTTTCCACGTTCATCCAGCCGATTTCGGGCCTCAGCAGGCCTTGCAGGGCCTGTCGGCAGTAGAATATTCCCGCCCCCTCCGGCCCAAGCAGCCATTTGTGCCCATCGGCGGAAAGAAAATCAATGTTCATCGCTTGCACATCCACCGGTACCGCCCCGCAGGCCTGAATACCATCAATGCACAAAAGGATATTTAGTTCACGGCAAAGCCTGCCGATTTTAACCAGATCGTGCTGAAATCCGCTGGCATATTCAATGTGTGAAAGCGCGATCATTCTGGTGCGAGGAGTAACCGCCGCCGCCAGCAGAGTTGGATCGATGCGGCCATCGGTTTCCGGCAGCATGGTGTGCACCACGCCCAGACGCTGGGCAATGTCCATCCATGGATAAACATTGGAAGGGTATTCCACGCGCGTGGAAATAACCTGATCCCCCGGTTTCCAGGTCAGGCCGTTGGCTACGAAGGCTATGCCTTCGCTGGTATTTTTAACAAATGCTATTTCCGAGGCTTTGGCATTTAAAAACCCGGCCGCCAGCCGCCGGACTGATTCAATCTGCTGATACCATTTGCCGGTCAGATAGGCGTCATCGCGTGCTTCGGCGGCAAATTTTTCAATGGCGGCCGCGGCCCGCGCGCTAATGGGTGCCACACCGGCATGATTCAGAAAGGTCCAGCGCCGGGTTATGGGAAATTCCCTGGCGACATCAAATGAGCCGGTAAGCGGGGGAATGGCGGCCATGGTCCGGACTCCAAATACAATCGCGGGCGATCATATATTGAAGTATGCTCGAAACCGGTGGTTTTGACAAACCTTTCCGTTCATATCCTGAAATTTCCATCATTTCCCGCCGCGACAATACCGATTATAACCATGCGTCAGAGGACCGCGATGTCCGGGTCGTCTGGCACCGGCGCGGCAGAGATACAAATGTGGATTCAAAACGGAGAACGCGATGCGTTATGCAACCATTATGGCGGGCGGTTCAGGCACGCGGCTTTGGCCCATGTCCACCAAGGGCAGGCCTAAACAGCTGCTGCGCTTCATCGGGGGCGAATCTTTGCTGGAAATTGCCGTTAAACGATTGAACGGTCTTGTGCCACCAAGTGGTGTTTACATCTGCACCTCCGCTGGTTATGCCGTCCAGATACAACAGGATATGCCAGCGCTGCCCGCCGAGCAGATACTGGGTGAACCAATGGGCCGCGATACCGCAAATGCAGTCGGCTTTTCGGCCGCCGTGCTTTCTCGGATCCAACCGGACGCAAGTATGGCGGTTCTTACCGCGGACCATATCATCACCCCCATTGATGTTTTTCAGAAGCATCTTGCCGCAGGTTTTGAACTTGTGGAAAAATCGCCGGAGTTACTGGTCACCTTCGGCATCACGCCGACCCATGCAGCCACCGGCTATGGCTACATTCAAAAAGGAGCAAGTCTGGAAGCAGGCGGAGCCTATGCGGTGAAAACTTTCAAGGAAAAGCCCGATGCCGCGACGGCCGAAAAATATGTTGCCAGCGGGGAATATGGCTGGAACAGCGGCATGTTTGTGTGGAAAGTTCGCACTATTCTGGAGCAGCTTAAGACCCATCTACCCGAAACGTATAAGGGTGTCATGCACATTGCGGAAGCCTGGCAGACCACAGACTATCCGCGCCGGCTGGCCGAAATTTATCCGACATTGCCCAAAATAAGCATCGACTATGCGATTATGGAAAAGGCCCCGCATGTGGCCATGATCCCCATGCCCGTGGAATGGCTGGATGTGGGCAACTGGAACAGCTTTGCCGCCACTCTTGCCCCGGATGAAAATCAGAACCGCAGCGCCGGCTGCACCATCGCTTCATTAAAGAGCCACAATATTCTGGCCGTTTCCGAGCAGCCGCATCTGGTGGGCGTCATCGGCCTGGAAGGGGTAACGGTCATTCATACGCCAAAGGCCACGCTGGTCTGCCGGTCTGACGAGGCGGAAAGTATTAAGCAGCTTGTCGGATGGGTAGAAAAAAACGTGTCGGCCGATTTTGTCTGAACGCCGACATTTTTTCTCAAACAGGGTAATTCGATATGGGTCAGCGGGCGATTGCCATAGATTACGGTTCTCGGCGAACAGGCATAGCCATTGGCGACACTGAAAGCCGGATGGCCGCGCCGTTTGAACGGTTTGAAAATCTTAGCGAACCGGAGTTATTGACCGCCATCGCCGCGCTGATACAGCGCGAGGGAATCCAGCTTATCATCTGCGGCCTGCCGTTGAATGAAAATGGATCAGCGGGGCCGCAGGCAATGCTGACCGAAAAATTCGCGGTCGAACTGGAAAAGCACATTCACCTGCCGGTGATCCGCGTGGATGAACGCCTGACCAGCCACGATGCGGAATCCCGCCTGGCGGGCCATTTCACACGCAAGCAGAAACGCCAACGGGTTGATGCCATTGCCGCGGCACGCATTCTTCAAGACTACTTCGACCATCTGCCTTGAACCAATTCCTGATGTATCGAAAATTACGACGCAACGTCCGCGGCAACGGAAATTTTATCAGGAAATGCAAGACGGTTGTCATGATGTATCCCGCCCCGGGACACTCTATGATTTTTGATCATGTTCTAACCCAGATCGGGCAAAGTATATCGGCATGGGCCATCGGACTTGCTTTTGCGAAACGATGATCCCGTTCCGCTGCCTGTCAGGCAGCTTCGGCGGGTTACCGGTCGGCCGCGCGGAACCAATGAGCTGCTCCTGGCAACCACGCTCCACCGAATGCCGCCGGAGATTCTCCATGGTCAATGCGCAAAAGCCGACCGCCGCGACTTGTGGATTTTAATTCTGCATCGGTTGCTTGCCTTGCGTAGCCGTTCACCCTCTGGGATTTTGCGCCCAGCCCAATTTACGGGCCAGCATGTTCCAGTGCGACATTGCCGGATTTTCGACCAGACGCAAGGCACACGCCGATCGGTTCACCTGAACATATTGATTCTCTTTGAGTGGACGATTGACCTGACCGTCGAAACTTACCATCGAACCGGGATTCACCCGCTGGGCATCTACCCGTACCTTCGTGTCCGCCGGCAGCACCACGGGACGAAACGAAAGCGAATGCGCGCAAATTGGCGTTACCACCAAGGCCGCCAGGTCTGGGGAAATAAGCGGCCCACCAGCAGACAAATTGTACCCCGTGGACCCCGATGAGGTGGATACTATCAGACCGTCGCCGCGGAAATGGACGGTGGGCTGACCGTTGATTTGCACACGCATATCCAACATGCGAAACGGTAGGCCCGCGTTTAAAACAACATCATTGAGTGCCGGACAGGAAAACACCGGGCGGTCCACGCTATCTGGAGATTCTGCGGTCTGATAAATGGTGCCTTCCAGCATCATGCGGCTGGTGACCGGGGCTGTATCTGCCAGAATTACGTTCAGATGCGTCAGAAATTCGTCCAGTGAAAAGGCTGCCAGATAGCCGAGTTTGCCGAAATTTATTCCTACCACACGGGCGGCGGTGCCGGCAATGAACCGGGCGGTTTGCAGAATTGTTCCATCGCCGCCCAGAATTACCAGAAGGTCCGGGGCAAATGCCGCCAAATCGGCCATCGCACCGGGTTCCATCAGATGCAGTTCGCTGCAATCGCTTCGGCTTTTCAGTACGTCCGTAAGCTGCGCTGCGGCGCTTAGGGCATCCGGCTTGGTGGAATTAGCGATAAGTCCGATCCTCATGCACAATAAAATACCCGCAGCGGCACCCGACAGCCAGCGTCGCGTGTTCCAACCCCGCAAAGGCTCGCAAACACGATGAAAGTCTCCATCCAACAGGTTGCGTTGCCCAATGGAGTACCCCGCCAGCCCAAAGTTGGCCGGTCTTACCATCCATTTTTAATCGCCCCTGCCATGGAATAGTTTGCCCGATATAATAACGGGTGGACAATCATGGACCATGCGTTGCCGCTGGGACGAGTCGGGTTTGTCCGCGGGTCGGGAAACGCATTGTGCTAAGGCGAATTAAATAATTCGCCAGGAAGGTATACCTAAATATGACTGCGGCACCACGTGATTATTACGAAGTACTGGGAACCAGCCGATGCCATCGCGCTGGTCAAGCCATGGGGGGTGGACGTATCAAGCGGAGTAGAGGAGTTGGGACATCCGGGAAT
>JAJZOA010000350.1 GCA_021852225.1 Planctomycetota bacterium | reverse complement strand
TTAAGGTGGCCGACTTTGATGAAGCAATGGCAATCGCCCGGCAGTGCCCCGCCCTGGCGTATGGTGCCAAGGTGGAAGTACGCACCGTCGCCGCCAAATGCCCGCTTCTTGGAATATCCGCCCCGGACTTGCAGCTCGCCGGCAATGTGGATTAACGTCGCGGCAATATTCCCGGATACTGTTGACTTGGGCGCACAAAGCACGCGGTGCAAGCACACGCGGCGGCGGCTGTTGCCCCAGAGCAGGGATCAAGAGAGAGTTGAGCAGTAGAGCACATAAGGCTGGAACCGAATGGTGCTGTCGCAAGGTGAGGCAACCCCTGCGGTCTACTTACTACTTTCTCAACGCCGACTCCCGCGCATAGCGCGCGGTGCAAGCACGCGCAGCTAAAATGGACTGGCGCAGCCAAAATCTGCAAATAGTGTCAGTTTTTTCAGGAGATGTTTTTATGGCAAAATCTCAACTGCCTTCCAAGATAAACCCTTATCTATTTTTTAACGGGCGCTGTGAAGAGGCGATTGAATTCTACCGCCGATCCCTGGATGCCCAGGTTTACGCTTCGATGCGCTTTAAGGACAATCCGGATCAACCCAAAGCCGGTTCCAATATGCCGCCCGGTTGGGAAAACAAGATCATGCATGCGGAATTGCGGATCGGCGAAAATGTCATCTTTGTTTCCGATGGCGGCTGTTGCGCGGACAAACCGGCTATCCAGGGCTTTGGGCTATCGCTGGCCGTCCATACCTTGGCGGAGGCGGATAAATTCTTCGCGGCTTTATCCGAGGGTGGAAAAGTGGTGGCACCGCAGTCCAAAACATTTTTCTCAACGCGGTTTGGCATGGTGACGGATCATTTCGGCGTCCTGTGGATTATCCTGGTTGTATGAATAACGCTACGACCAAGAGTGCGGCGGCATCGTCCCCGGTTGAAACTTCCCGGGTGCTGGAACATCTATTTCGCCGGGAAGCCGGCCGACTGGTCGCCACATTGACGCGGATATTCGGCATTGAGCACCTCGCGCTGGCCGAAGATGTTGTGCAGGAGGCGCTGGTTCGAGCACTGCGGACATGGCCGTTTTACGGCATACCGGATAATCCGTCCGCCTGGATCATGCAGACCGCCCGCAATCTGGCGTTGGATACGGTTCGCCGGGAAAAGATTTTCCGTGATAACCAAATGCGGATTATCAGCGCCATGCCGATGAATCAGACTGGGCCGGACGATCCGGTATTTCTGGATCAGGAAATCGCGGATGACCGGTTGCGGATGTTATTCGTTTGCTGCCATCCATTGTTGCCTCCGGAAGCACAGGTTGCTCTGGCATTAAAAACACTGGGCGGTTTGGGTATTGCGGAAATCAGCCGGGCCTTTCTCACCACGGATGCGGCCATCGCCAAGCGCCTGACGCGCGCGCGCCAAAAAATACGGGAAGCAAAGATACCATTTGAAATTCCCGCAGTGGCGGAATTGCCACGACGCATGGACGGAGTTTTGCAAACGCTTTATCTGCTTTTTAATGAAGGCTACAAAGCCTCCAGCGGTGAAGAACTGGTGCGTGAAGAACTGTGTCGCGAAGCCATTCGGCTCACCGAGCTGCTCGCTGAGCATCCAGTCGGCAATCAGCCGATCACGCACGCACTCCTGGCGCTGATGCTGTTGAATACCGCGCGGTTGCCGACACGACGGGATGATCATGGCAACATTTTGTTGCTTGAGGATCAGGATCGATCACGCTGGGATAGCGCCATGATCGCTAAAGGTCTGTCCCATCTGGTCAGATCAGCGGCGGGTCAGCAGATTACAACGTATCATTGTCAGGCCGGGATTGCCGCGTGCCATTGCGCGGCCGGCGATTACCCATCAACAGACTGGCGGAAAATACTCTTGCTATACGATCGCATGCTCCAATTCGACCATTCACCGGTCGTGGCGCTGAATCGCGCCGTCGTGCTGGCCAATGTGGATGGCCCACAAGCCGGCTTGGCGGCGGTGGCCTCCATTGAAGGTCTGGAAAAGCTGGAATCCTATTATCTTTTGTACGCAGTCCGTGGCGAATTGCAGAAGCGATCAAACAATCTCGCGGCCGCCGCTGTCGAGTTTCAGACAGCGCTGCGTCTGGTCGGCACTGAATCGGAAAAGAGTTTTATGATGGATCGGCTCCGGGCGTGTATGTACAATTCGGGTGATGAATAATCTTTTTGGGAAAATGTCTAGGAGTTTATTATGGAAAGCACGTTGGAAGTTGGCAAAAAACTCGTTGCGCTTTGCAAGCAGAGTCACTGGCTGGAGGCGGTTGATACGCTTTACAGCCCTGACATCGTAAGCATCGAAGCTGTGGAAATGGCACCCGGCAGAAAACGGATGGAGGGAATTAAGGCCGTGCGAGAAAAAACCGTGCGATTCTTAAAAGATGTTGACATTCATTCCTGTGCGGTCACTGGACCGTGGCCGCACGGGGATCGCTTTATCGTCGGCTTCACATTGGATCACGCGCCAAAAAATGGTCCTATGGCGGGGAAACGCGTTACTATTGAGGAGGCCGCCCTGTACACCGTAAAGGATGGCAAAATCGTTAAAGAAGAGTTCTTTTACCAGATGCCCGGGTAGGATACAGAGGGCGCTTGTATAAAATCAAACACAGGTAGAGACTATGCCCATCTTTATTGCGTTGCTGCGCGGGATAAATGTAAGCGGGAAGAACGTCATCAAAATGGACACTCTTCGCGAATGCTTTGGTCAACTTGGCTTCACCGGCGTGAGAACCTATATTCAAAGCGGAAATGTTGTGTTTGATAACGCACATGCTTCCGTCACGGACGTGCGCAAGACGATTGAACAGGCAATTCTCAGCGAATTTGGTTTTGCCGTCCCCATCCTCCTGAGAACATCCAAGCAGGTCGCGGAAATCGTTAAGGGCAATCCGTTTTTGAAGCAGCCCACAATTGACACTTCCAAGCTCCACATTACGTTCCTCTCGGATCATCCACCGCGCAACGCGCTGGCGTTATTGCGGCCACTGGTCGGCACCTCTGAACAACTTTACATTATCGGCAAGGAAATTTACCTCTACTGCCCCGCCGGGTATGGAAATACTAAACTTTCCAACGCCGCCATCGAAAAAAAGTTATCCATCGTCGCTACCACCCGGAACTGGAAAACAGTTAATACACTTCTGGACTTGGCGCAATGCAAGAACGCACGGCCGAGCGGAAATTGCGCGTGAAATCCGAAGCTGGTGTCGCATAAAGCCGCACAATATCGCCATAACGCGTTGGAGTGAACGATCATACAGGGGGCGAGGAGGCAGGAGATTTCGGAACCTGAAATCTGGAACCTAGAATCTAGAATCTGGAATCTGGAATCTAACAGCTCGCACTTAGCAGAGAAGGCACTTCCGAAATATTATAACTACCAACTCCTTGGAGCCTGTCCGAGTAATCACCGGGTTGCGACGGCATGATTTTTGGCTTCCATCAAGCGGTGACGATGGCGTACCTGACAGGGATGGTACTCCAAGGAGCCGCGCCGCAGAGGGGAGCCAAAAAGCATGCCGCCCTGCGGGTGGGCCTGAAATGCCCCGTCTGCTTTGTTGTCGGATCTCGCAGACTCATTATGCAGAGTCACCTCGATCCTCCGCCGCGCATACGGGACATTTCAGCCCCATCGCAATCCCGGCCATTACTCGGACAGGCTCCTAGCGACTGGGCGACACTGTTTGCCAACCCGCCGGTCTTGTATAATCTTTGGCATGTCGCAGGCGATGGAACAACCTGAACTTGGTGTTGGCTTAAGCGGACCATATCTGTGGGCGTATCGGCATCGGATACGGTTATGGTCAGGATTACTGCTGCTGATTTTTGTGCCCATGCTGGGGATTGGTTTGTATTTGAATCCCAGCCCGGCCGGCTTGGCAACACATACGCAACTGGGGCTTCCACCGTGTGGATTTTACACGGAATATGGCTGGCCCTGCCCGACCTGCGGCTACACCACGGCCGTAACCCACGTGGCGCATGGCCAATGGTTGACCGCTCTGGCAACGCAACCTGCCGGAGCGATGGTGGGCTTTCTGGCGGTGGCGGCGGTGATTGTCGGTGCTCTGGGTGTGACTACGGGCACATGGTATGGGCCATCGTTTTTCTGGTTTGCCTGGAACTGGTGGAAGATATTGCTGGTTGCGACAGCAATTATTTTAGGTGCCTGGGGATATAAAATTCTGATTATGAGTGCGTGGTTCCGCCACCACGGTTAGAATTCCCACAAGGAGCCTGTCCGAGTAATGGCCAGGATTGCGATTACTTGAAAAGGCTCCGGCGGAATTTGCGGCATTGCCCAGGAATGATGAACCCCGCC
>JAJZOA010000101.1 GCA_021852225.1 Planctomycetota bacterium | reverse complement strand
TTCAAAGTGATTGCCCTGGCGTGTAAACGCCTCCCGGCGTTCGTGGTCAATGGCTGCGGCCATGGAATTGGGAAACGAACTTTCCCAATTTCGCATGTACGATTGGGCATCCCTGCGTGCCGCTTCGACGTGGACGCACCAGCCGGAACCCAGGCGTTTGAGCACATTGTTCAGTCGGGCTCTGATCGCCATGAGTTCGTATGGCACGGCACTGTCCGTATCGGGTCCGCGGAAGCGGATCGTACGCTGAAAGCTCCCATCTTTGTTCAGAATCACCCCCGGCCCGATTAAAGCGGCCCACGGTAGGTAGTCGCTTAATCGCCGCGCGTGTTTTTGATATTCGCTTAAATTCCACATATACGCTTCACTCATTTATCAGTGAACAATGAACACTTTTAGAACCGACTGGCTATGCCAGCCTGAAAATCGAAGGAGTTTCGTCATGGCCGGTCATCACGGATCGCCGGCCACTGTCCTTCAGCTTTCCAGCCACGTCGGCTGTTTAATGTGGGACCTGAAAATCTCAAACCAGTCCGGGTCGTGGCGGGTTAAAACCAGGGCGGCACCATGGAGCACAATTCCCAGTGGAAACCCCAGCCACCACACGTGCAGGCCCATGCCCAATACCAACGCGGTGGTGCCGTTGAGAATTCCAAACGCTCTGGGTACACCACCCAGCAACACCGGCTGCGTGAGCGATAAATGCAGCGGCACTTCAAAGCCTTCGATTTTGTCCATTGAAGGAGTCATCAGAAGCCCGCTCCGCCGTCAAAGCCAAAGAAGCTCACACCGAAGCTGGTGGCCGTCACAGCAATCGACACGCCCAGCAGGACGCCCAGAATCCGCCGCATGCCGGCGCCTTCGGAAAAGGCAAAGCCGAAACCGAGCATGACAATGGACAAAATGCACAGGGCCTTGGCCACTGGGCCGGTGAAGCTGGCCAGAATGCGGGCCAGCGGGGTTTCCCAGGGCAGCGGCGCGCCGCCGCTGCCGCTGAAGGTGGACGCCTCCGAAAGGCCGGTATAGCCCAGCAAGACCGCCGAAGCGGCCAGAGAGCTGACGTAACGACGGATACGAGAAAAGGACTTCATGGGGTTCTCCTGAAAAGAGTTAACCATCAGGCCATGGTGATGACGGCAACGGCCTGACAACATCAACACAGTTAATGTCATCACTCATACCATTATACCCTAACAAATACCGTATGCAAGCGACTGGCGGAAAGGATTGGATTTCGACCCCGCAACAAAGGCGGTTGGCGTTGCGGACTCGCACGCGAAGGGAGCGGCCGGGTCCGTCGGGGTCAGTGAAATAACGGCCCGATGGTCCTCGATACTTGTCTTTATAATTGCATTGACGGCAGGCACGTATCGATCGTGACCAGAGCGGAAGTGGATCGCGATTGGTATGCCTCTCGATCCACGCTCCATTGGGAGCTACCATCAACAGGCTGCCGGATAATTACGACTCCAAGAATACAGAGTACGGATTTAATTCTGTCAATGGCGGCGGCGGAACTGGTGCTTCCATGCTTCCACACACATAGTGGCGGGGTGGCCCGATGATGCGACTCTGGTTTTGATGGGGCCAGGAGTTTCTGTGTGTTGTCATAGGTAAATCAATGAATCTTCTTACGCGATTGTTCCTTCGCAACGGGTAACGATGTCACCAAATACAGCCCGTTTTGCCGTGATATTCCCATTGGCTTTTCCGGTGCAAGCCGCGGTATTCGGTCCTTTACAGGCCTTGTGATTTTGTCGCTTTGTTGGTTCCGGAAGATGATTTTTGTCTTGGCATTCCAGTATCAGTATTCCGATACGCCTCCGAGGGAAAATAAATGGGGTCCCGCGCCGATGTGGCCGAAATAGACCTGACACCTCATCGCGGTCTCGTGTTCGGGACAAATCCACCATTTGCACTTTGATAAATATGGCATCGGCACCGGCTTTCGTACGCGGCCACAGCCCCCGCGGCTCACACTAAAACGCAGGGGGTTGGAGTGATATTTCTACTTCCTTACAATAAATTCTGGAAAATTTCTATTGCATGGCCACGCAGGTCATATTATCATTCGATTGCACGAATTACTCCAACACGTTCATGGGCGGAGTTGTTAAGGAATTATTAGTTCTGTGATGAGGCTTTTATGACCGACGGAACCAACACGGTATTGTTTTATCAAAAACCCGTGCTGCTGGATCGTGCCACACACCGCACGGCCAAAATCAAATTGTGCGACGCCACCTTTGAGTTTTCACGGGAAACCAATTCCGTGCCTGTGGCGGCTCTGGAATTTGCCCGTGCCGCCACGGAATACCCCATCGTCTTCGCCGGCCCGTCCATGGATCGGCTGATGCCCGTCGTGGTGTTGGGACTGCGCAACAATGAAAATCTCTTCGTGGATATCACCGGCAAATGGGCCAACGGCTATATCCCGGCCTTTATCCGACGCTACCCGTTTGTCCTGGCGGAACGGGACAACGGTCAGGGTTTCAGTGTCTGCATGGATACGGCGTTTTCCGGATGGGAAGCCCCGGATGGCGATCCGTTATTTGATGATCATGGTGCGGAAACACCACTTCTGAAAAATGTATTGGCCTTTCTGGGCCAGTATCAGGGCAACATCCGGCAGACACAGGCCTTCACCGGAAAACTCGATGAACTCAATTTGCTGGCAGGAAGAGAGATTCGAACGCGTGATACGAAAAATCAGCCCCTGGCCCTGCGCGGCTTCCATGCCGTCGATGAAGCCAAACTCAACGCCCTTTCCAATGAAAAGATCACCGAACTCCATCGCTCCGGTTTCCTGGAGCTGATCCATGCCCATTTAATATCGCTGGGCAATGTGGTCAAACTCGAACAGCAGCTGCGTGATCGGGAATAACGCCAAACGGTGAGGTAATTTACCAGAATGCGTTATCCCGGTGATCAGCCTGCGGTCCTGAAGTGAGAACGGAAAAATAAATACTCACCGTGGAGAACCCAATGGCAATGTTGTTCACCGCCAGTGTTCTTCGTATTACGGATGCGATGAGCACTGCTCTGGCCGTAGGCATGCAGGAGGCCCGCACCCGATTGGCCTCCGCGGCGTCGCCGATCCTGCGATTGATGATCCAGCGGGACCATGAAGTTACGGAATCCGAACTGTTGCGTCGGGAATTGAATATTCTCCGTGCCGGACGGGAGAACATGTTGCCACAGAAAAGACCCGATTACAGGCCCGAGCAACGTTTGGCCATTCTGCAACTCATGCGACTGCGAAACTGGAATATCAACACCGTCACCCGGCGATTCGTGATTCACGAAAACACTCTCCGCGCGTGGATCAAATCCGCCGCCGGTAAAGGCCAGCCAAACCTGCTGGCCGGAGCCATGGCTTGGAACCGTATTGACGATGCCGTGCGTTGGGCGGTACAAGAATTGCACCGCCTCTGCCCGGAACCCGAATTCGGAACGCGTACCATGGCCCGGCACCTGCTGCGCGCTGGAATTCAGATCAGTCGCTCCACCGTGCAACGTGTGTTGCGTGAAGCCAAGCCCGAAAGGCCACCGCGAAAACCCAGATCGGCCATGGTCGAACCGGTCGGCATCAAGCCGGATCGGCTGCTGACGCCCAGGAAACCCAATCAGGTGTGGCACATGGATTTGACGTGTCAAGTCCTGGTCTAAAGTTGTCACATTATTGTTTATTGTTTCCATCCAAGTTTAGCTTCCTTCGGGGGATCGCATGGGGGTGTCTGCGCAGCGCAGGGAGGACGAGCGCAGCGAGCCCGACCGCAGCCCAGCAGACGCCCCCACGCGGCGCGGTTTTCCGCCCTCGTGCCGGACCTTCCGGCACGCCGTATCGCCTGCCGGTTTTGGACCTACCGTCTGGGGTATTATCCCATCGCTATGCACCTGCTGGGGAACACGCATCTGGAGCTTCCCGTGCGGGCGGCATTGGTTGTATATCGCTACCGCCTCCGCCACCGCGGGACCCACCAGCGCCTTGCGGCTAAAGCTGATCCCCAGCCCCAGTTCCTGCTTGAGTATCCCGTTGAGTCGTTCCGCCTTCCCATTCTCGTAACAGTGACCCTCTTCCGTCATGCTTATTCCCAGCTCCGCAGCCTGCAACTGCTCGATATACGCCTGGCTGCAGTATTGGCTGCCCCGATCCGAATGATGCACCGCATAGGCTCCAGCAGGTAATTGCTTGATCGCCTGGGCTCCGGCCCGGATCACTCCTTCCACCTCCAATGTATCGCTGCTGTCGAATCCCACGATCTTCCGACTATACGCATCCATCACCAGGCTCAAATACATAAACCCTTCATCCGTGCGGATGTACGTTATGTCGCTAACCCATAGCTGATGCG
>JAJZOA010000106.1 GCA_021852225.1 Planctomycetota bacterium | reverse complement strand
TTCCGATCTCCCTGGATTTTTCCGGGGCGGGCATCGGCATTGCGCAGGGTGAACGCATTTCATTCGCCTTTTGATATGTCGCGTTTAATTCGCTGCGCAGCGTAAATATGAATGCTGTTCGCACGGGTGCTGGCCTTGACGGATGGCCTCCTGTGCCTGCACCATAGTCACGATGCGATTGCCATCCGCAAAACCTGACGCCTACCAGCCGGAAAACAACGGCTGCACTGTTCCCACGCTCGAAATGCTGCTGACGCCTGACGGACAGCGCCTGCTTGAGGCCGCGCGCGCTCATATGGCCGATTGCCAGAACGAACAGCCCTCCATCGCTCAAATTGAACGCTGGCGTCGGGAATTTTCACCGGAATTGGTGCATACCGCATTGGTTGTCGCTCGGGCGGCAAACGCGGCCGGAGGCCAGCGCGGAAAATTTCCTCATACGCCTCCTGACCTTCTGTTCTGGGCGGTTCCCGAAGCACTGGAACAGGCCACTTCAGCCGCAGTGGCCGATTACAAAGCACAAAAACTGCTTTCCCTTTTGCCCGCAACCACCACCATTTTTGACATATGCTGCGGCATCGGCGGTGACACCCTTTCTCTGGCCCGTTATGCGCCCGTGGAGGCTTGGGAAATCAATCCTCAGCGAGCCTGGATGGCCCGCAGAAATGTCCGCCGGAATGGGCTTTTTCCAGTGATTGTGCATCAGCGCGACATCCTTGAGGCGGATATTCCAGTGCTTCCACATTGCGCCTACCACTTGGACCCGGCTCGTCGCTCCGGCGGTCGAAGACTGAATGTAAATTCATCCATGGTTCCCGATCCGTGGCGAGTCATTCAGAGGCTGAATTTCTGCACCGGAGGAATGGTCAAACTCAGCCCCGCTATTGATTTTTCCACTCTCCCGCCCGGACATCTGGAAATTATCAGCCACGAGCGCAGCGTCGTGCAGGCTGTGCTCTGGACGCGCACGGCTGGCGAATCGCTCGGTTGCAATCTGCGCACTGCGACCGGAATTACCCGAGACGGAAATATCTGGTCTTTTTCAGGATCGCCCGGTTTTCCGACCACTCTGCATGAGCCGGCGGAATGCGTTTATGAATTAGATGGCGCACTGACACGTTCTGGACTTGCGGCCACATTTATCATCCAGACAGGTCTTATGCCATTGACCGTAGATGGCGGCTACGCCACTGGGATTGCGCCATCGCCGCATGCCGCTCTGGCTGAGTTTAGGGTTCTCACCGTGATACCTTATAGCCCGCAACGAATTGTCCGCTGGCTCAAAAGTCAGCCGCCCGGTGCCATGACATCTGCGCCCGTAGTGGAAGTAAAAACCCGAGGCGGCCTCGGCCTGGATACAGATCGTCTGCAGCGGGAGTGGTCTGGTGCCGCACGTGAATCATGTACTATTCTGATTTATTCCGCCCGCGGCGGGCAGATGGCCATTGTAGCCCGCAGACCGACAGCCTGCGGGACATCGGCTTAATACCAAGCCTTGCCGGCGCTATGCGGAAAGCCTTTAAAGCCGTAGCATTTCCACAGGGCCAGCCCTTTCATGAAAACGCCATGGTAGTACAGATGAATCATTCGCATTTTTCCCACCCTTGTAAATGCGGGGAGAATCAGGTGATGAAATACGCTGGGTGAAAACCAGCCAATGAGGACCGCGTTCCGGCCCGCGAAGCGCAATTTTCCGGTCGATGGGTTGATCTGATCAATGCCCGGCCAGAGGTTAAATTGACTTTCGCGCCCGCCCGTCAGGCTTTGAATGCAATACACAAACGGGTGGCCCGGTAGATAGAAGCTGATGGAACTCGCCTCATCCCAACGGTCGGCTATTACCAGTGGAAGTTGTCCGTTTCTGGTCCGCATGGACATTCGGACTTTATTCACCGCCAGCCCCCGAATGCGTAGATCGTGGAGGCGAAACGCCGGGTCCCACCGCACCGCGGGAAACTTTGTTCCTGTCGGATCAAGGCGGGCTGCCAGCGGATAGAATCGCTGTGTATTTTCCGCCAGCACATAAAGGCAGAATCCGAATACCACCGCCGTAATCAGCCATCGGCGGTAAAGCTTGTTTTCCCGCGGCCTATTCCAACGCAACGTCGCCACACCGGCCAACAGAATCATAGCTGAAAAATATCCCGCCGCCGGCCAATTCGGTTGAACTTTCGTCCATAAACTTAGAACAAAATAGAAGCCAAACAGCGGCAGAGCCAGGCTCAGCAAAAGTGCCCAATGTGCCGTTTCCACCGCCGCAGGCTGCCTGCGGCAAATTTTGACCGCATCCACAAACGCCAGAATCAGCAGCACAAATACAATGCCGGCACAAATACCCGCCTGTGACCCCAGATATAGCCCGACCTGGGCGGGAATATGTTCCAGATGTTTAATCATATTGAAATGGCCTTCCAGGCCGCCCTCTCCTCCTATGTGGCGGAACATGACCCAGTTATGGGCTGCATTCCATACGAGTGTCGGAATCTGTATGGCCAGCATCAGCAGAACCGCGCCCAGGCTGTGCCATGTTGCCAGCTTCTGTCTTAAATAGCTGTTAAATATTGCCGCCAGGACCAGCGAAGGCACCAGAAAAAGCGGGATCGGCTTGCACAAAATTCCCAGACCGGCCAGTAATCCAGCCAGATAAAGCCACCACGCCGAGGCGTGCTTACCCGGCTGTTCCACCACGTTCCCTTCCTTGTCGCGGTTGGGTTCTACCGCCAGCCACACGCACAGGCTTGCCAACGCCCAACTTAAATACATTGGCGAATCAATTGTCATGAGGAGGGATCCGATCGCAAATACCGGCATACCCGCTGACAGCACCATCAGCATCAGGCAGGTGCGGTCGTCGCGGAACATCCGCCTTGCCAGTACCAGACTTGCCAATCCGCTTATACATGCAAATATGACCGCCGGCGTGCGAATGACCGGCATCGTGGCATGAGTCGCGCCAAACCAGCGGCCGACCACAATGGCCGCATGAATAATGGCGGCTATGCCCGGCCCTTTGGAATAGTAGCCCCACGCCAGATGTTTCGACCAGAGCCAGTAATGGCTTTCATCCTCGGTCAGATCAAACGGGCAGTGATGATATAAAAACATCAGATTGGAAAACAGGCCGAATGCCAGAATTCCCAGTGCTGTGCGGAATGCCCATGGCCGCCGGATCGTTGGCCGCACCTTCTGGCCCCAAAATGAATCCGCCGTGATGCCCGACTCAGGTGGTATGTCTGTCATGCCGTTGTATCCGTCTTTTAATCCTGGTTCGCCCGGTCCACAGGAGGCCGGTTCTCGATTGGCCGTGCGTAATGCCCCCGGAATTTCTCCACCGGATATTTAACGCGGTTCCGTGTCATTTTGGCTTCCGCGGCTGCGGAAAGATCAATGTCCAGCCTGTTTGCCAATGAAAGAATATACATTAGAACATCTGACATTTCGTCGGCCACAGCCTGCCGGAATGCCCCGTCGCCCAAGCGAGCGGTCGACTCATCTTCGCCCAGCCATTGAAACAATTCCAGCAGTTCGCCCGCCTCTACCGCCGCGCTGACCGCCAGATTCCGCGGCGTGTGAAATTTTTCCCATTGCCTCTCGGCTACAAATTCCTTCATCATGATCCGCAATCGAGCCACTGTCGTCTGGTCATCTGTCATAACGCCGCCAATATCATGAAATTCAATTTAAGCCTCTGTTGTCCGCGCATTCCGCTGGCTGCGGCGAAACGCCGCCCGTTGCCGCAGGATGTTTTACGGTTTGGCCTCTATCGGATCCACCGTCGCGACAGTATACCAGTCTGCCACACGCGATTGCTTTCGGCAGTCCAGACAGGGAATGCCGCCCTGGCTCAGGTCCGTACCGCAATGGCCGCACCGGCCATGGTTTTCAAACAGGTCCACTGGTTGCTGGCAATGGGCGCACGTCCAGCACGGACCTAGCGGTGGGTTTGCATGGCAATTAGGACAGGTTGGTCCCTGGCGACGCGCGATTTTCTGGATGGTCTTCATTGCCCCGCTGATGCGGAATCCCTGCCATGCGGTGAACATCAGAAACACCGCCATGAAGATGCTCCAGCTTTGATGGTATTGAATCGCCCAGAATAAAAAGGCAGCGGCGCCAATGATCCCGATAATTGCCGCGACTCTAAGAGCGTTTGCCTCACCTATTACAAACCATAGACAACTCATTAGAATCTGCCCGCCATCCAGCGGATAGACCGGCATGACGTTGAAGACCAAAATGACCAGATCAATGTTGAACATGGCGGCCATGAATCTTTGCACACTGTACGAGATCCCAATATGAGCCGCCATCGGTGAATGTGCCGCAAGATACAGGATCGGCAGCAGTGCTACATTCACCAATGGCCCCGCCGCAATAGTCCAAAGCGTTGCTCCTGGCCGACGCGGGGTATCCACATACGCCACGCCGCCCAGCGGCCAGAGCACAATGGTATCCGCTTTGCCGCCCACACTCCGACAACCCAGCGCATGTCCGAATTCGTGCATCAGGACAATACCAAACAGGCCCAGAAGCCCCGCGATATTTAATGCGGTATTGTGCCGGCTGATCAGGCCTGTCGTGACCAGATAATAGGCCGCCAGCAGCCACGACCAGTTCAAATAAACGTCAATTCCGAATGCGCGGAACAGGCGGATAGATCCATTTCTTATGGCGCCAAACATGGCAGACTCCTGTGCTTGCGTCGCAACGTGTCATGAAGAATGACGAATTCCGCCCATGCCATGCGACCCAATTTAATTGTAGAGGCTTTATATCCGTCCGGCGAGTCCACAGGTGATTCTTTTTGGAGTCCGATGTGCCACCTTTCGGGTTTCCGCCATGACCGGAAATAATCCATGGCTATCCAATTGCGGGCGGAAGTTCAAACAAGCCAAGCTGTTCACCGGGCAGCGCCTGTCGGCGCTCGCTGGAAAGCCATTCGGTTCGCTGGTTTTGATGTGCCAGTGTCAGAATGGGCGCAAGGCGCGGGTCCTGCCTGAACAGCCTCTGGACAATGGCCGGCGAATTGCATTGCCTGCTTCTATGCAAAAGCACCAGATGCCGCGGCCATCTACCTGCGCCGAGCCGCGCTTCAGTTAAATCCAGGATATCCTGCACCGCTTCAAATGCTTCCTCATTGGACAAATGCCCGCGGCCGCCCATGATTCGCTTTTTCACCCGATCCGACCGGCGGCTGGCAAGCTGCATGTCCGGATCATAATTGCTTTCCATCGCCAGCAGGTCCACACCGGCGAACAAATCGATTAGTTCAACAGGCACCCGGCCCAGGTCTGTCGCAAATCCAAGTCGGCTGCCCCTGTATTCAAATACAAACCCCTGACTTCCCTGCTTATCATGTGGCAGTCGCAATGTGCGGCAATGCACTTCTGGAAATATGTTAAATGGTTCAGTTCCGAATAATGTGATCAGTGGCTGCAATGGCTTAAGCAGCTTCTGCTGACGCGCCAGCCGTCGCAGGTCTTTGGCGTGTCTTTCCGGACAATACACCTTTATTTCCTGCCGACAAATGCTGCTTAGCCAGGCGGGGCTGAAATGATCTGAATCCAGGTGTGTCAGGCAGATCGCGCGAATGTCCGCAACCGCAATTCCCGTGCCGGTCATGCGTTTATCCGTCGCGCGCGGGCCAATGCCCGCGTCAATAAGCGCACACTGGCCATCGGCCCGCAGCAGTGTTGCGTTGCCCGCTGACCCACTGGCCAATACACAAAATTCCAAAGCCATTCAGTGGTCCCTTATGCCGCTGGCAATACCGGTTGTGGTTGCCAGTTCCACATTGCCATCAGTCCGGCGCCCCACAGCACCAGCGCTCCGTACGTCACCAGGCCCAGGTTCCGCAGAATATAAAATGGCGGCGGTAAAACCGTAAAAATATGTGACAATGCAAAAAATATCAGAACAAAGCCCAATCCCCGGCCGATAGGAAGTTTCTGATCGTATTCCCATTTTGCCGCCAGCAATGTAAGCACCAGGGGCAGCACCATGCAAAAATAATGTGGATGGCATATTGGAATAATCGGCAGCATAATCACGATCAAGGTGCCCAGGAACAGATTCCGAAATATCGCATCGTCCTTTCGTCGCAGCCGCTCCACAAGAAGCGTCACAGCCACCAGCACAAAAGAAATAATCCAGTGCGCCAGTTTTTCGCCTTTATCCGGCGCGGGCGTTTTTTCACCTAAGTGCATGGTATGATCAATCATCGCCAGAAAGGATGTGGAATCGGTTTTGTTTACATCCAGCAGTTCGCGCCCACGGCTCTGGTTATGGTTCAGCCCCAATGCCGGCTCAAGCACCACTTGATTGAGCGTTTTATACGCGGCCATCATCGGCCGCGGTCCCATGACCGCCAGTGGAATGATTGCCACGCCCAATATCACTCCCGCCGTCGCGCCCAGTAAAACCTTCCAGCGCAGCCGCCAGATTCCATAAAGCACCAGAAACGCGGGAAATATTTTAATCGCCGCTGCAAGTCCCAGTGCAAAGCCGGCCCGCACTTCCTTGCGACAAGCCAGAGCCGCTCCGGCCATGCAGAACAGCATTAACAGAATGGAATTCACCTGTCCGCGCACCAGCGCTCGGCCCAGCGCCGGCAGGCAGACAAGAATCGGAATAATGCGCAAAGCCCACCACCGCCGACATAATCGCGGCTGGCTCCGCACCTGCGGGTCCTGGCTGGCTTTTTCCAGCGCGGCCGCCAAACTGCAGGCTCCCAGCCAGACAGCTAGAATACCGACCACATACCATATAGCCACCGACACCGCATAAGGCAGCAGGCCTGCCCGGCTTTGTCCGGCCGGCGCATCAGCCAAAGGATATAGACCAATCGCCAGTAGCGGCGGATAATTATAATGCCAGTGATTCGTATCGGTAATATCATACGGATTCTGGTGCACGCGCACCGCCCATGCCGCGCGAAAATAGGTGTCCACGTCCGTCATTCGTCGTTTCAGAAATGCGGACCGGATTTCCGTTACCGTGCCGAATGCAATGACTCCGATCAGAAGCGCGATCAGGCCAAAGCGTTCGAGCTTGCCGAGCGGGTCAAAAGCGCCGGTGGAATCAGATGGTGCTGTGGGTTGTGTCATCACTCAAATTTCTTGTTGTTATGTCGCCCGTTATCCGGAATCTTTATGCGAATATTTAGACCAATCAACGCACTGCTCGTTAAAGTGTTTCCGCCGCCCGCGGGAAACTGCCGAGCACCGCCAGTTGCAGGCAATGCTGTTTGGCTTCTGTCAGCGCGGCCTGCACCTTGGTATCCTCCACATGTCCAAGCAGGTCCGTGAAAAAATAATACTCAAAATTTCGTTTCTGGCTCGGCCGGGTGTCAATATTCGTCAGATTGATATCATGCCGCCGAAAAACATCCAGCACATCCACCAGAGCGCCGCTCTTATGAGCGGTCGTGAAAATGATTGAGGTTTTATCATCCCCGGTGCGCCGCGCCGGCTGTCGGCCAATGACCATGAAACGTGTGGCGTTATTCGGGTTATCTTCAATGTTGGCAAACAGCGTCTTAAGTGAATAAACTTCCGCCGCCAGGGATGAGCCGATGGCCGCAGCGCCCGATTCTTGCGCAGCGAGTTCAGCCGCCTTGCTGCTGGACCCGACCGGAATCCGCCGAGATTCGGGCATGGTGGCATTCAGCCATTTGCGGCATTGGTCCAACACTTCGGGCTTGGAATAAATAATTTTCACCTGTTCTGGCGGGCACATTGCCAGCAAGTGGTGATGAACCGCTATAACCACTTCCGCCACGACGGTAACCTGTGGATGGTCGATGAACGCATCCATGGTTTCCATAATGCCGCCTATAATGGAATTTTCGATTGGTGCCAGCCCTAAATCCGCGTGGGATCGCGAAATTTCATCGAATACCGTGGTAATATCGGTGACTGGAACGTGTGTGACTGATGAGCCGAATTTTTTTACTGACGCCAGATGAGAAAAACTTCCCGGCGGCCCAAGGAAGGCAATTCGCAATGGCTTTTCCAAGGCGAAGCTGCCCGACATTAATTCGCGGTAAATAGCCTCCAGACATGAATCCGGCAGAGGACCGCCGACGGCCTTGTTTGAACGGCGTATTTTTTCCAGAACGATTTTTTCCCGGTCTGGCGCGTAAATGGGCGCATTGGACAGATGTTTGACTTTCCCGATTTGTACCACTATGCGCGCACGGGCATTCAAGAGTTCAACAAGTTTTTCGTCCAGTTCGTCGATCTGCCGGCGAAGCGGGGCCAATGATTCATCTTGTGACATGCCTATCCTCTTGCGGACCCATGGCAGATTTCCGGTCCCTTCCGGTCTGCAAAATCCATTTTATGTTACTGGCGGGGCGGGGGGGTGGCAAACCGGCGCTAATTGGTCTCAACACGCCGCCCATTACTTTGCCCGGCAACCGACCGGCCCGATAGCCGCGGCAAGGGCTTTCACCAAATGACATAAAAAAAATCGAGAACAGAACGGAAAAAGCCGGCACATTGGCCGGCTTGTTTCAGGAGAAGTCAGAATACGTTCAAATGGGATGGATGTTCCGGCAAACCCGCCGGATGAGGACAGCTTAATGCGCTGCTATGGATTCGTATAACGTCTGAATTGAATCAATGGTTGTTTGAATGGTGAAGTGTTCCAGAAATCGCCGGCGGCCTGCTGTTCCCATTGCGGCGGCCTGCCCTGGGTTGGCCAGAATCATCAAAATAGCCCCAGCCATGGCATCGGCATCTCCCATTGGCACCAGCAATCCGGTTTCATATTCCGCCACAATTTCCACAACTCCGCCGCCACGCGTGGCCACAACGGGCTTGCCGGCGGCCATGGCTTGAACCACGACTTGGCCAAAAGGTTCCGGCGTGGTGGAGGCATGAACCAGAAGGTCTGCGGCATCAATCAATTCAGGTACGTCGTTACGGAAACCCAGGAATGAGACAACTTCCCGCAAGCCCAGGCTGTCAACCAATCCGCGAATGTGGGCGGCGTAGGCATCTTCATCAAAAAGTGCTGAACCGATAATTTCAAATCGGGCCTCGGGTCTGGCTTGATGCACTAAGGAGGCCGCGCGAATAAATACTTCCTGCCCTTTCCATGGACTTATGCGGCCTACCATCACGACTTTTCCGCCGGTTCCTGCAGGCTGTTCCGCAACTGCCGGGACTGGAGCCGGTGACCACGGGGCTAACTGGGGATCGGGCAGTCCGGAATAAACGACGGCGGACGGTTTTGATTTCGGCAGGTTCAATGTTGCCAGTGTGGAGTGGGAATTGGCAATCACAAAATGTGGAGCACGCTTCGCCAGCTTGCTGAACGCTCCGGCGGCCTTTTTCGGAAGATAGCCCGCTTCGATTCTGTCACGTATATGCCATACCAATTTATGACCGGCCAGACGGGCCGCGGCACCACCTAAAATATCAGATTTCAGCGAGTTGGTGTGCACGATGTCGGGCTGAATTTCGCGAATAGTCCGCGTTAAAAACCGCACAAATCGGGCCAACTCCACAATTTTCCGCAACTCAAGAGAGAATTTGCCTAATTCGTACCGGTTGAGCTTATTGATGGCCGGACTTAAGGTCACGATTCGGACTTTCAAACCTGCTTTGCGCAGTTCATCGGCCAGCGGACCGTCGCTGAATAATATGATCGTTATCTGATACAGGTTTTGATCCAGCCGGCGGGCAAGATTCAACAGGGCGTATTCGCCACCGCCTAATGCCGCAGTATGATTTAAAAACAATAGATGCAACCGCCCGGTTCCCCGCCGTATGCCGGGGCCGTTTCTGTCGTCCCTCATGCGTTGATAAACTTTTTTTATTTCACTCACGGTGGTGTCTATGGTGAAATGTTTCAGATATCGCTGGCGGCCTGCTGTTCCCATCGCGGCGGCCTGCCCAGGGTTGGCCAGAATCATCAAAATAGCGGCGGCCATGGCATCGGCATCTCCCATTGGCACCAGCAATCCGGTTTCATATTCCGCCACAATTTCCACAACTCCGCCGCCACGCGTGGCCACAACGGGCTTGCCGGCGGCCATCGCCTGCACCACAACCTGCCCGAAGGGTTCGGGACTGGTGGAGGCATGAACCAGCAGATCTGCCTTGGAGATTAAATCAGGCACATCTTTGCGAAATCCAAGAAAAGAGATGACCTTTTCCAGGCCAAGCTTTTGAACAAGCTGTCTAATTTCCGTTTCATACGCTTCTTCGCCAAAGAGAACTGAACCGACGATATTAAAATGTACATCAGGTCGGGTCCGGTTCACGATGGCCGCAGCCCGAATAAATACGTCCTGCCCTTTCCATGGACTTATGCGGCCTACCAAAATAACTGTGGCTCCGGAAACGGTCCGGGGCTGCCGGGCCGAAGGCTGTTCAGGGAAAGGCAAGCGACCCGCCATGGGATCGGGAATACCAGGATACGCAATAATTTTGGGCTTGGACGTGGGCAGATACAGTGTCTCAAGCGTGGATTGCGAATTGGCTATAACAGCTTTGGGCACGTGACGGCTTAATCTGCGAAGCAGCCAGACCATGCGGCCGGGAAGGTAATCTGAGGCAATTCGATCATGGATATGCCAGACGACGGGTATGCCCGCAAGGCGTGCCGCCAGACCACCAAGCAGATCGGCCTTTAGTGAATTGGTGTGGACAATATCGGGGCGATGGTGGCGAATGGCGCCGCGTAAACGCCAGATAAAAGCCGCGATTTGAAGAACCCTACCGGGGCTAAAAGCGCCGACTTTTCCGGCGGCGATGCGGGTGGCCTTGTTGATGGCGGCATTCAGTTCAAGCACGTGAACAGGAATGTGCTCCTTCCGAAGCGCCTCGGCTAATGGCCCATCAGCAAAAAGCAGCACATGCGGGTCGAACTTTGTGCGATCAAGATGTTGCAGTAGATTAAGCAGGGCAAGTTCGCCGCCGCTTAACTGAGCTGTGTGATTTATATAAAGAAGTTTCATTGCAAAAGCCGGATAGTTAGCGCGGTGGAATACCAAAAATCGCCGCGGCCGAGCCCATGGCAACTGATGTCAGTTGTGCATTCAACCGTTGAACAGTCCCGAAATGCCGAGTCATTTGGCATAGCAGGATTTCGTATATCGGCTTAACAGGCTGAAACACAAGGAATACAATAATTATGATTGCAGCGCAATTTGCTTTCCATATTGATCAGCCATCAGTGGTTTTTGTCGCCCCGGTTTACGGCGGCGTAAATGTCAGCCATCTGGTTGGCGATTTGCTGCCAGGAACACCAGGATTCCACGCGTTGTCGGCCAAGGCGGCCCATATCCGCGGCCAAGTCCGGGTTTTCGGCCAGTTTGGTTATGGCTGCGGCAAGCGATTGTGGATCGGCTTCCCGTGCGACCAGGCCGGCGTTGCCGATGACTTCGGGAATGGCACCAGAATCGGAGCCAATGACGGGTATTCCACAGGCGTGGGCTTCAATAATGACGCGGCCGAATTGTTCTTTCCAGGTACGTGTGGTGCGCGATGGCAGGGCAAACACGTTCAGGCTGCGCATCCAGTCCGGAAGCCGCGCCAACGGTACGCCGGGCGAAATGCGGACACGGTCGGCGAGTTTTGCTTTTACGATGCGCCGCTGAAGTTCCGATTTAAATGGTCCATCACCAATAAGGGTAAGCTGAACGTTGGCAGGACATAATGCGATGGCATCCACAAGATCGCCAAGGCCTTTTTCTTCCACCAGACGGCCGGCATAGCCGACCAGAAAAGAACGACCGGCTTCGCTTGACCGGTGGGGGGAAGTGGCATTTGCTTTTCCGTCTGAATTTATTGATGGGGTGAACATATCGGCATCTACGCCATTGGGCACGGTGCAGGCGGGGCCGCCGTAGCCGTGGCGGCGCATGACTTCAATGGCTTCGCTGCTTCGGCCAATCAGGAAATCGGCGTTAGCAATGGTAAAACGGCGGAAGGAATCAAATGGAAACGGAAGCTTGCGGAAAATGTTCTGTTCTGTTTCTGAAATAATTTTAGCGTCGGGCAGGTATTTGTTCCGCAAATAACAGGTTTGGGCACTGACCAGGCTCCAGGGTTCTTCCCACAGGTCAATGACATCCGGTTTGAAATCCAACAGTATTTGCCGGAGGTTCGGGTAATAATGCAGAAAAAACAGGGCCGGTCCCATGGACGGCCAGCGCACTTTACCGATTTCATAATCAGCTTTGGCATCGGAAAGAAATGCCACGGGCCGCCATTTGCCGTAGTGTTTCCAACGGTCCGGAATAAGAATTTTCAGAGTTAAATCGCCACGGGCGTGAAGCAGTTCAGACTTCGGCTGGCCTTCGGCGGGAGACTGACAGGTATGAGATATAAGTAAAATTCGAAGCATCGGGTCCTTTGGAATGCGGTTGCGCCGAATTTATTTGCGGCTGGACAACAACGAAACGATCTGATCTACACGGGCCTGCCAGGTGTGGCTGGCCGCGGTGGCCTGGCGATGGGCGGCTTTACTGGTGCCTTCGGCCAGGGCGGCCTGCAACTGCGCCAGGAATTCTTCAGGGGTTCGGGCAATGCGTACCAGATCGGGAAAGTCGCGAAAGCCGGCCACATCGGTGGAAACAATCGGCTTGCCTGCCGCCAGATATTCCCACAGTTTGATGGGATTAAGACTTTCCACAAATTCGGTCATGCAGTGCGGTGTCATGCAGACATCAAACGCCCGCATAAATTGCGGCAGATCATGATAAGGACGCGGTCCGGGCAGCGCCACCCGGCCGGTGGCCAGAAGCCGTTGCGAATCGGCGGTGCTTAACATATTTGGCCCCAGCAGCACCAGTGTGCCGGGCAAATTTCGGGCGATAAGCAGACGGGCAATGGCCGCAACCATGTCAACATCCACGCGGTCGGCATGAATGGAACCGGTGTAGCCATACACCGGCCGTGGCCAGGCGGCCGGGGCGGCATCCGGCGGCAGGGGACCGGTGCCTTTGATCACGGCGGCGTAATGGGCTGCATCCACACCATTGGGAATTAAATGAAGGCGGCGGGCAAGTTCTTTTTTTGAATCGTATAATGCTTGGGAACATACAATCACATCATCGGCCAATTGGCACAGGCGGGCGTCCTGCGCAATGGTTAACCGCCGCAGGGCGGGGCGGTCGGTAAAATGACTGAATTTGGTCCAGTCATCGGTAATGTCATAAATAACTTTAGATTCCCCCATGCGGCCAACAAGATGCACCGCGTCGTGGGCGTTGATCCAGAGCAACTCCGAGTCGCTGTCTTCCAATGCGCCAGCCGTCTGCGGCGGCTTTAATGCGTCGCCCGGCTGCGCCCCGCTAACTGAGGCAACAGGCGCATCACCATTATTTACAGCTTCCGGCAAAGCGGTTTCATTCATGCGCAGCCGCCTGATAGATGCGGTGGCACGGCGAATTTGAAGGCGAATCAGCCATTCGTTAAAAACACGGGCGACCGAGAGTGAATTGGGCAGAAATTTAAGCGGGCGGAAAATGGTGATGTTGGGCAGGCCATCCGGGTGCCACGGTTTGCCGCCACGCAGGCTGGCAAAATTGCGGGTGCGGATGGCGTTGGAAACGTCGCGTGGGGGCGCAACGAAAAGAATGTGCATGTCAGGAAAGCGGCGGGCGAGTTCGGCGCAGATAAACTGATTCCTTCGCCAGATGTCATCCCAATTTTCGAGCGAAAGAAAAAGCAAAAAAACTCCGCCTGTTGTTTTTAACGAAAGGAATTTCAGCGTCCGGTCCATGAAGGCCGACAGTGCGGCGGAACGGCCGCTTCGTTTCAGCGGCGGGGGCGAGCGGTTCATTTTCGCCATGCCCTCGGCCGCCTTAAGCAAACCGCTTCGTTTGAATCCGGTGGGGGGGGGATTCTTATATTCTTTATTTATTGACGGGTGTGTTCCCATGAGTTTTGCACAGCAACGATCGCGATTGCTGAAGCGCGATATATTTGTACAGGCTGATTTTTCCGGCGGCCTGTTGGCGGCGTGCGGATTTTGCCACGCGAATCAGTGTCCAGAATAAAATGCGGGCTATGGCCCCGCAAATGTTGGCAATCCGGAAACTGAAAAGACCCGCCCAGCCGTGGTGCTTGCGAATAAAGTAATTGTGGCTTTCCAGTGCCATGCGGCTTATTTTGGGCTTAGAGTTGGCACTGCTGGCCCCACCCAAATGGGCGACAACCGCGCGGTGCGTAAAGGCAATTTTCCAGCCGGCGTTGGCGATCCTTTTCTGCCAATCGGTTTCTTCGGCATACATGAACATGGCTTCGTCAAAGCCGCCAACCTGGGTATAGACTTTTCGCCGCACCAGCATGCAGGCGCCGATAACCCAGGGGCAAAGCCAATCCGAATCGTGCGGCCAGTGCCGCAGGTCATCCCAGCCACAGCGAACGGGGGCGATGGCGGTAATCCACAGGCTTTCCAGCCAGGCCCGCCCCGGTGATGGGAAATAATAAACGGACTGCTGAAGTTTTCCGGGCGCATATTCCAGCCGTGGGCCAACCAGGCCAACCGCCGGCTGGGCTTCCAGGATGGACATCATGGCTTTCAGCGCACCGGGTGAAAGGAACGCGTCGCTGTTAAGAAGCAGGAAAAAATCGGCGGAGGGATGGGCGGCGGCCATGGCAATATTGTTCGCCGCGCCAAATCCGGCGTTGGTCGGATTACGAATCAGCTTTACCTGCGGAAACTGCTGTTCAATGGCCTGGGGTGAACCGTCGGCCGAGGCGTTGTCCACCACGATAACTTCAAGGTCGAAACCGTCGGCGCACGCAAAGACGGATTCTAGGCAACGGAGCGTCAGGTCGCGGGTGTTAAAAGATATAATTAATATGGATATCATGATGGGCGCTGCGATTCATAAAGCAAACAGGGGGCGAAGAGAATGTGACGGATTATCCACAGATTCGCACAGATTCACACAGATTTAAATAAACAGCTAGAGGATTAGGGATACGAATTTGGCGAACGATTATCCACAGATCTACACAGGGCTTTAGCCTGTAAAATATTAATTATGGTCGCCCTTAATCTGTGCAAATCTGTGTTCATCTGTGGATCAAACCGTCTCTTCGTGGTAAATCCGTTGCCGTCGTCAATCTGTGTTCATCTGTGTAAATCTGTGGATCAAACCGTCTCTTTGTGGTAAATCCGTTCTCGTCGTCAATCTGTGGAAATCTGTGTTAATCTGTGGATGGCATCGTTTTTTTTGTGTTAAATTTAGTCGTCGTTAATCTGTGGATCAAACCGTCTCTTCGTGGTGAATCGTCCTCTTCTAACTTCTGACTTCTAACTTCTAAATCCTTCGCCGCGTCCTTCGTGTCTTCGTGCCTTCGTGGTAAATCAGTTGTCGTCGTTAATCTGTGTTCATCTGTGTTAATCTGTGGATGGCATCGTCTTTTTTTTTGTGTTAAATTTAGTCGTCGTTAATCTGTGCAAATCTGTGTAAATCTGTGGATTATTCGTCGTATTCCCCGTGGCCTCTGTGTAAATCTGTGGATTATCCGCCGTATTTTCATTGTCCTCTACGGTGAAATGTTATTTGGTCGGCGCTGTTCCCAAGCGGAATTTTCCACACCTGACGCGGAGAAACGCGGGGAAATGAGCCACGCGCGGATTATTCAAATCGGTCGCGGTGGCTGCTATATGCTTTTCGAACATTGTTTGTTAAGCCGGCCGACCGTTAGGTTCATCCCCAAGGCTTGTATAACCGCCAGCAGTGTGGTCAGTCGCGGGTTCCCGCGTTTGGACAACGCCCGATACAGACTTTCCCTTTGTAATCCGGCCTCTTTGGCAATCCGGGCCATGCCGCCGCGGGCCTCGGCAATTTGGCGAAGGGCGATAAGCAGAACGCCCGGCTGGTCGGTACTTTCCATAGCCGCAGCCAGATATGCAGCCGCAAATTCAGGATTGTCCCGAATCTCGGCAATAATGACCTCATCATTGGATACACTGGCTCGGCGTTTCATGGTGTTGCCGTCCTTATCTTATAATCTTTCCAATATTCCACTGCACGTTCAATATCCGCGGTCTGCTTCCGTTTATCGCCACCACACAGGAGAAGGACGCAGGTTTTATCAGCCATGGCGTAATACACGCGATACCCCGGTCCCGCTTCGATTCGCAATTCCCAGACTCCGTCGCGGATGGGCTTATGGTCACCAAAATTTCCCAGCGACAGCCTGGAAAACCGCGTGATGATCCGCGCCTTGGCGTTCTGATCGCGCAAAGTGCGCAACCATTCTCCTACGATGACTCGGCCACCCGCCGTGCAATAGTGACGAACCTCAATCGTCTGCAAAAGTGTATCCTATAAGTTACAACATGTCAACGAGCGGTTTGCAGGTCAAGAATCTTATCCAATGAACTGGGAGTTATGTTCTGCGTAACCCTGCGTCCCCTGTGGCTAATCGGCTGGTTGTCGTCAATCTGTGTTCATCTGTGTTAATCTGTGGATGGCGTCGTCTTTCTTCGTGGTGAATCGCTCTTTTCCAGATTTTAGATGCCAGGTTCTTTATGCTTCCGTGTCGCCACGGCGGCATATATTGCCGCGACTTGTGCGGCCATTCTGCCGGCAGTGAAGTGCTCTTCAAACCGCTGGCGGCCCGCCGCACCCATGGCGCGGGCTTTTTCAGGATTGTTCAAGAGGTCCGCAATTGCGGCGGCCAAACTTTGGGGATTGCCCGGCTCAAACAGCAAGCCAGTTTGGCCGTGAACCACTATTTCGCACGGGCCGCCGGCGTTGGCGGCGATAACCGGTTTGCCCATGGCCATTGCCTCCAGCAGCACCAGACCGAAAGGCTCGGCGGGCGCGGGCAGTACGAAAATATCGCAGGCAGACATAAGGGCCGGAATGTCGCGACGGAAGCCTAAAAGCCGCACGGGCGGCTTTTTAATGGGCAATGAGCAATGATCAATTGTCAAATTATTTTGAAGCGCTTCGCTTCCGTTTTCTTCCAGGTGCATGGTGCCAGGTGCTAGATTCTTTTCCGGCTGACTTTTGGTTAATCTGTGCGAATCTGTGTTAATCTGTGGATTATTCGCCGCATTATCTGGGGCCAAGCCGTTATCTTTTGTCTCCTTCGTCGCCCCCGTTAATCTGTGATCATCTGTGTTAATCTGTGGATTATTCGTGGTATTCTCTGTGTCTGAGCCAATTTCTGTTTTTTGCCCTCTGGCTTTTTTCTCGTTCGCCGTCGTTAATCTGTGCGAATCTGTGTTAATCTGTGGATTATTCGTCGCATTCTCTGTGGCTAAATCGTCTTCTGCTTTCTTCATTCCCGCGAACAGTAATTCGATGAGTTTTTCGATTTCGGGCCGTTGGTCGCCTTCACCAGCGATAAGCAACGCGGGCAACGCCACAGCGTCGCAACCAACCGTTTGGCGGTGCGAGGAGTTAAATGAGCTTTGAAGCGCGGCGCTTGCCGGCTTTTCTTTTGTCTCATCCGTCGCCCTCGTCGATCTGTGTTCATCTGTGTAAATCTGTGGATTATTCGTGGTATTCTTTGTGGCTAAATCGTTATCTTTTGTCGCCTTCGTCGTCGTCGCCAATCTGTGTAAATCTGTGTAAATCTGTGGATTATTCGTCGCATTCTCTGCGGCCAAGCCGGCATCTGTTTTCTGACTTCTGGCTTCTGTCTTCTTCTGCTGCTGCTGCAGCAGCGCAAACGCTTTGATCAGCGTGGGAATATCTTTTTCTTTTTGCAGGCGGGCTGCGCAAAAAACGTTGCGGCGATTTTCATTGACCAATAATCGCTGATCACTGGTCAATGAAAAGCTAGAAGGCAGAAGACTGGATGCAGAAGAATTCGGACGCGTTTGGCCTCCGTTTTCTTCTGTTTTCTTCACAACGGAATCCGCATCGCGAATTCCGTTATGCACGACGGTTATTTTATCTTGGGGCGCATCGTGCCGGGTCAGCATCGCGTCGCGCACGGCCTGCGAAATGGCGATAAACGCGGCGGTGTTATGTTCCGCCCAGCGGTGCAAACGTGTGGCCAGCCAGGCCTTCGGGCCGCGGCGGCCGGTGCGGTTGGGGGCAAGGAAATGCTGCGTGGCCACAACGCTGCCGCGGCCGGCGCGTTTCATGGCGGCCACGGCCAGCAGATGGGTGCGGCCGTTGTGTGCGTGAATAATGTCCACCCGACCGGCGCGAAGTTCAGCGGCCAGCGTGCGAATGGCGGCAATATCCGGCATGCGCCGTTTGGCCACCGGCAGCACGCGAATACCCGCCGCCTGGGCTTTATCAGCCAGCGGAGCGGGCACAGGACAGGCGACGGTCGCCACAATTCCCTGGCCGCGCAATGCGCAGGCCAGGTCAAAAATATGCGCTTCTGTGCCGGCGTAAACGTCGGCATCAGTCAATAGAAGTACATTCATGGGCACGCCGTAGGCATCAATGTGCAACAATTAAAGATTAACTTAACAACCACGCGGAATTTACCGCACGGGACGGGAAGGAATAAAAGCTATTAATAATTCGCGTTATGCGGTCTATCTTCGCCTTCGTCAATCTGTGTTCATCTGTGTCAATCTGTGGATAGCGTCGTCTTTCTTTGCGGTAAATTTAGTCGTCGTTAATCTGTGTTCATCTGTGTAAATCTGTGGATCAAACCGTCTCTTTGTGGTGAATCCGTTCTCGTCGTTAATCTGTGTTAATCTGTGGATTAATGTCGTATTCTCCGTGGCCTCTGTGTAAACCCGCGCGGCTGGCCAAAGACCGTTGATCGGTGATTCACGATTCCTACCCGCTCATCAGACTGGTTTGGCGGCGTTAGCCAAAAGAATATTCTCATAGCGCAACAGGATTTTGTCCCAGGTGTAGTCGGCCACGGTGGCGGGCGTGGTGGCGGAAAGGGCGGCTTGGGCGTCCTTATTCAATAGCGGTCGAAGTGCGGCGGCCAGGCCCTCGGCATCTTTCGGGTCCTCGACAATAAAGCCGTTTCTGCCGGGCACAATCGCATCCCGCGCCCCGGGCACGCCGCTGGTGATAACCGGCAGCCCGCTTCCCAAGGATTCCAATATGGCAAGGCAAAATGCCTCGTATTGTGTTGGCAGCACGAAGAGATCGGCGGCCGCGTGCATTGCCGCGACATCTCCGGAACTTCCCAAGGCCAGCACCTGATCCGCAAGCCCGGCCGCCGCAGCCTGCTGTTTCACAATTTCAACGGGGGGCCTGCCCACAACAATCAGCCGCAGGTTTTTATCGTTAAGGATACGCATGGCTCCAAGAAGGGTGGGGTAGCCCTTGCGGGGCAATTCGTTGGCGACCAGCAGCAACGCGGTGTGCCCCGGATTCAGCCCCAGCTTTTCCCGCATGGCCGACCGTAACTGAGCACGCTTCTGGGGGTTAAATTCGGTGGCGGAAAAGCCGTTGGGCACGATTTCCACATCACTTTCCGGCACGCCAAAATAATGGTGCAGATCCTGGCGTACGCGGGCGGTGGTGGCAATTAACCGGCGATAATTTCCCCGGCGGTAGTGCTCTTTTTCCAGGCGGAGTAAGACCGGGTGAACAGGATTGAGCCGCTGTTTCCAGCGGGCCATGGACATGGGGGGGCGGAATTGTTTTGCCTCCTGAAGCCAAGCATGGTGGACGCTTTGCACCCACTCTACGCCGCCGGTGGGACAAACACAGCCATGGGTATTAAGAACGTCGAACTTTTCGTGCTGAAGCATGGCTGTGCAGGCGTCTTTATGCCGCTGGCCGAAGGTGAATCCAAGGCCCCTGGGCACGGTTACCTTGTGGTAGGTAATGTCCGGCATTTGTTCCCAGTCCAGGGCATACACGTGGACCTCATGCCCCCTCGCCGCCAGAAAATTGGCGCACTCAAACATCACGCGTTCAACGCCGCCGCGGCGGTGCGCCCCCGGAAATGACAGTGCTACCTTCATCAGTTACCTCCGGGGGCCGTTTCGCTTGTGTATGCGGGAGCGGTCGCCGCCCCGCCCTTTTCCGGGATTGGCTGCGCGTCGGGCGGCGGCGTTTTGGGCGGCGGTGCGGATTGCCTTCGCCTTGGCGGTGAAATGCCGACCGCGGCCATCATACCTACAGCGCAGAATGCCCAAAGTAGCGGCCCACGACTCCAATAAATATCGACCAAGCCGTGCAGCAGGCGGCATGTTATTAGCGCACCAGCCAATATGACCGGAGTGAGCCGGGGGTCGGTGGGCGCAAATTTGTAGTGCAGCCGCCACGATGCGATCAGGACAACCGCTTGCAGAAGGATAAACGCGGCCAGCCCCTGAACCCCTGTTTCCGCCAGGGTCACGGTTGCCACGTTTACTGCGTTGATTTTTTTGCGCAACTGGACGCCGACGCCAAGAATGGGGTGTTGCTTGAACGCCGCCCAGGTTTCGTCAATCGTCCAGAAGCGGGTTTTCACGTCAAAATTGTGCCGGGAAAGATCAAAGGCATAGTCCTGCTTCGCCCTCGGCAATGTGAGCCAGAGAATTAGGATCAACGGCGTCAACACCATCCCGATGCGAAAGGCGACTGCAAGCCTGCCGCGCATTGAAAGGACGATAAGTGTGCCAGCGGCGGCCTCCAGCCAGCCGCCGCGCGATACGGTGATCAATAAAGCTGCGGCCACAAGCAGGATCGCCCAGGTCAAACGACGCGATTCGCGTTTATCGTTTCGGGCCTGGGCAACCATGTATAGTTCAAAAAGGACAACGAACCCGGAGCCTAGGAACGCACCCCAATAGTTTTTGTCGTCCGCAGGGTAGTGCCCGTGGGTAGCGAGGTAAAGCAATGCAAAAATAGCCAGCCCGATGGCTGTTCCGCGCAATACGAACATAAAATCTTCGGCATCGCCGGGGAAGGACGCGCAGAGCAGCACAGCA
>JAJZOA010000321.1 GCA_021852225.1 Planctomycetota bacterium | reverse complement strand
GGACTTGCCGCCACTGGCCGCAAGGTTTTGCGATCATGCAATCTCCGAAATGATCTTGACGCTGGTCCTGTCCGCGGATAGTGTGGGCGGAGAAGTCATTGAGATGATTTTCGACGGGCGGAAATCAGGTACCCAAACAGACGGACAAACATTATGAAAAAGAAAACGGTCAAAAAGAAGTACGGCAAAAAGAAACGTGGCAAGCAGAGCTGACACGGATTTATTCCCGTGCGGCTTATTTCTTTTATCGCCGGTTCAGGCGGCTGGCGCCTGTTGCGGGCGTTGCCGGCACAGCCGCCCCGCGCACACGCAAAATGTGACGCTGCGCGATGGTGCCGCCCGTAGCCATATTCAAATGAAACGCCATCAATCATTCTCCAGCGAAAAACGATTGGACGTCCATTCCGCCTTTGTGTCGGTCACAATGGGCGGTCGCATTGCCGCATCGGCGGGCGTCGGCAGCGGGGGTGTTGCGCTGGCCGGTTTGCGCCCGCGCCGCCGCTTGCGGACAGAGACTTCTGCGTCTTCCCGCGGCGGCAATGCGGATTGCGCAGCATTGGATTGAATTTGTAACGATTGATCCGCCGTGCCGTCCGGCATCAGATTCCGACTGTTGGCCGGTGTAATACGCCAGACCGCCGGATACAGGCCGGTGATCTGGCTATGACGCAATGGACGGCGAGGATAAACCGGGTTCAGCGGTACCAGCGTAAGATACGTGGCATCCGCATCAGGGGGTGCCTCGGCCGACCCGGCGGCAAATTCAATGCGCTTGAATGTGGTGGAAAAGTTTTCGGAATCATCCAGTCGTACCAGGCAGTCATCACCTTCCTGCGGGGTTTGCGTGGAGGAAAACACCACAATATCGCCCTGCTTGTAGCGGGGTTCCATGGAATCGCCTTCGATCCGCAGGGCGAAAAGGCCGGCATCCGGAGAGCCGGCTGCGGGTGATGCTTCAGATTCCGCAATTGTGTCTGCGGGTACCGGCGCCGAGATGTAACTGTCCGCGATGCCGACGGGGTAATCAAGGTCGGTAAATTCCGCCGCATTGCCGGCGGCTACGCGGTTAATCAGCGGAATGCGCATCAACGGCACGACCGATGCTTCAGCTGAATATCGCGTGCCAGATTCCGGACCGGAGTCAGTCGATGATTGACCGACGGGTGGTGCAACCCTAAGAAGCTGGTCGAGGTCTACCGCGCCATCCGCGCGGCGCGGTACGCTTTCGCCGTGGGAACGAATCGCGGACCGGGGGCTTTCGGGCAGCGGCCGGGCGGAAAGCAGATTTCGCACAGTTTGCGGGGTGCGAAGCCAATCCGCCTGGGCGTTGAGCGATCCGGCCGGAAGGTTCAGCGACTTCTCCAGAAGTGCAAGTTTATCTGGTGCGGGTGGCCCACTCAGGCGGCCGGTTTCAATATTGGATAAATATGGCTTGCTGATACCGGTTGCCGCGGCCAATTGGTCCAGTGTCCAACCGACCGCGTGACGAAATTGGCGAAGATTCTGGCCGAAGGCAACCAGGCCTTCGGGCCTTGATTGTGTCAAAATATTCGTATCTTGCGGGTGAAGGTTTGGTGTGGACGCCATCGTCTATCTCCATCAATTGACCCAGACCAACCGATTGAACCGGTTAGCAGGCACAATACGACCGTCAAATTCGCGAATTTTGGATGATTCGCGGCAAAAACAAGCCAATTCTGGCGATAAGACCGCACAGAATATGTTTGTATGAAAACCAACATACATTGGAATCAGGAGTTTGTCAATATTTTCCCCAACCGTGGTTTATTTTTATAACTGCCACCATTTGCGAATGCGGCGACCGCGCAATTTCCAAAACCTGATCACTGGCTCCGTCGCCTGGCTTAGACAAACAGACTCGCGTGACAACCGTTCAGGGCTATCCCTGATGTTCGACTTCCCATCTATCGGGTCCGTATGATGCACTTCGTCTACCCGGCTTTTTCCGAGTTTGGATAACAGGCGTGCACCAGAAACAGGCCGTTATTTCTGCCGCGTCAACAGGTCTTGAAGCCGGGCCGGATTATCAGGCGGCGGAGCGTTGATAAAGGGAAATACAGTTGCCGAAAAGCCGAATATATGAACTTATATTGTGAGATGAATTTATCATTTATAAAAGATTTTCTGATGCCTCGATCGCCTGGTATTCCCCTCGCACGGGGCCTGAACCGGCACCGGCACCCGGACCGGTGGCTGGACCGCCGTGACCGGCGAAGGCTTAGCAGATCAATGTCTTCCAGCAGCATCGCGAGTTCACCGGTCTTGAACCTCACACGCGGCGAAAAGGGGTTCTCCACCGGCCGGGAAGCCGTAACGCGCCTTCCTCCAGCCGCTTGTACCAGATGGCCAGACCCTCACGACCCAAAGTACAGTATTTTGAGGCGAACCCCGTGACGATCTGCGAACAAAAACAGGTCCCCTGATAACGGGTCCTGCCCCAGAGACTCGCGTGCCCATTGGGCCAGCGTGTCAAATCCGCAACGCATATTCGTCGGTATCAGGCACAGAAAGTCCTGTACAGGTATCTGGCCATCCATGGCCCGCAGACTCGGAAGTGTGCATCTTTCGGGCGGCCGGTTCCAGCCGGATTCGCCCGCATCGGCGCAGCCAGCGTCATTTCAACTCCTTGCGTAGCGGCATGTGAGTATACCCGCCGCGGGCAGTCTGTTCCAACGTGAGAGCGACCGGAATATCGGGCGATATGCCCTTGCCAGGACCGCCCTGATAAATCCCGAAGCCCACTGGGGCAACGGTGAACAGTTGGCCGACGTGGTATTCATCCCGTATACTTCCCGCCATGCAAAAGGCCTGGTTTTATCTTCAGATGTGTATGGTGGGTCTGGTTCTGGCGACCGCCACGCGCAGCTTTGCCACACCACCCACCCGTCCCACCGCGCGCTGGCTGTTAAAAAACGGGGTCTGGGTGCCGCTGGTTCCCCCGAATCGCAATACTCCCGAAGGCCGCGTTGCAATCATGATTCAGAATTTCAACAACCGCCACTACAACCGCGTCACGGATCAGGCCAAATCCTGGTTGAAAAACAAGGCACTTAAAACCAATCCGCTGGTGCCGGAGGTGCTGCTGCTGCGTGGCGACGCGTTTAACGCCATGGGGCAAAAATATGCCGCACTTTTCCCGTATGAAGACCTTCTGGATAACTTTCCATCCAGTGCACTTTATGGTCCGTGCCTGCAACGGGAATACAATATTGCCATGGCTTTTTTAAGCGGCTACAAGCGGCGATTTCTGGGAATGCGTATTCTGCCGGTGGATGGCGATGCGCTGCGGCTGCTGCGGCGCATTCAAGACCGCCAGCGCGGTTCACCTTTGGCGGAACTTTCCGGCATTACCGTTGCGGATTATTATTACAAGAATGGCCGCTTTCAGCGGTCGTTTCAGTCTTACAGCGACTTTCTGCGGCGCTACCCCTACAGCCAGTTTGTGGTCAAGGCCACCATCCGCCAGTGTGAGGCGCTTCTGGCCACCTTTCGTGGCGTGCGATTTGATATGACCCCGCTGCACAATGCACAGGCGGAACTGGAAAATCTTCAGCAGGAATACCCGCAGCAGGCTTTGCGTATTCAGGCCAGGGCTATTGAGGCGCGAATTTATCAGATAGAAGGGAAGAAGGAACTTCAGATTGCACGGTTTTACATTCGATTCAGCCACCCTAAGGCGGCACAGTTTTATTATCGTCGGGTTATTGCCGGCTGGCCGGATACCGTTTGGGCAACCAAGGCCCGCCGGGAATTAATCAAACGTTTCGGCAAGGAGGCGGCCCCATGATATTGCCCCCACAGCGATATCCGGATGGTTCCAGCCAGTGCGGCAGCGCGTATCGTCCGCCGCGTGAACGGTTATCCCTTTTCACCGGACGCCGGTCTGCCATCGGCCGGATACTGGGCATATTTGCAATCGCGTCGGCCGGGCTTGCGCTGACGGGCTGCGGCTATACCGGTCAATCGTTGTATCCATCAGGAATTCACACGGTTGCAGTGCCGATCTGGAAAAACGACACCTTCCGCCACCAGATGGGTTTTCATCTGACCGAAGCAATTGATAAAAACATTGAATCCAGAACACCCTATCGACTGGCATCGCTAAAACATGCGGATTCCGTCTTGCGCGGCACCATCGTGCAGGTTCAGGAAACACTGCTTTCCAACAGCTTTGAAACCAATCTTCCCCAGGAAACGCAGGTCACGGTGGTGGTGGACTTCACCTGGAAAGACCTGCGAACCGGTAAAATACTATCCGAAAGAAAGAAGTTCGCACGTTCGGCCAATACCATTCCTCAGATCGGCCAACAATTGTCCGATGCCGAACAGACTGCTATGGAAAAACTGGCACGCGCTATCGTGGCGCAAATGCAAAAGTCGT
>JAJZOA010000292.1 GCA_021852225.1 Planctomycetota bacterium | reverse complement strand
ACACAGCGACCGAAGCCCGGAGGCTGTGGCGCAACTTTCAGCCAGAAAATTGAATTGGAGCAAGCAATGCGGAAGAACAGTTTCGGAATTGTCGGACCAGCGGTTTTGGCTGGTGTCTTACTGGCCGTTTCGCCTGTGGCTCGGGCTTCGGTCGCTGTGTCGGTTCCGGTGCCATCATTTACGATTACCCCGACAGTGCAGATTGATAACGCCTTTCTGGTGACCGGAATCGTCACTCCAGGATCGGTTTCGGGAGCCACGTTTTCCGTCAATGGCACTTATCTGGGTACAATTTCTGCCAATGTCAGCACCACCTATGCGCCTGGCGTGGCTGCAAACATTTATAGCATTATTGGCACATATACCGACGCGAATTCCGCCAACCACCTGGTGGTCGGCTTAAGTTCCTCCGGCAGTTACGTGGCCAATGCCCAAAGCCAGGGATTCAACTGGTTCTTTCCCAATGGAACCAGCGGACAGACCTTCACGGAACTTACGGACCTTTATGGGGATATTGCCACCGAAGTAAACAGCTCGACCGTGCAGACGGCCAATTCTCTTCTTAATCTTGGATTGATTCCTCTTGCCTCTGCAATTAGCAGCAATGCGACAACCGCCCAAATAGAGGACAATTATCTAATTCCCGCCGTGCAGGATGCCGGAATTCTGGAACGGGCCGCAAAGCAATATAACTACGCCGCACCGGCGTTAAGTGGCAGTACCACCTATCTGCCGCAATATGGCGCGGCTATTCAGGCAGGCGGTTCCGGCACCTTGCTCTATTTTTCCGGTGGCACGCCCGCAGGTTCTATTACCGCAACTCCGGAACCTGGTTCGCTGCTTGCGATCGGCTTGGGCGCGGCCTCCATGCTGTTCCTGCGGCGGCGAAATCTGGCGGTTTAATCGCCGCATAATGGCCATGAATTTCCATCTGTAAGCTGACGGTTTAAGATACCTGTCGGACCGGACTATTGTGTGGAATTGCCAGGAGTCGGTTCGCCGATGCCGCTTCCGGTTTGTTTTGGTCCGCGGCTTTCCACCGTATTCTTCCATGGGGCACCATCAGAACCGGCCACCGCGGCGATTGGGTTTTACTCTGTTTGCACCGAATATGCCTGTGGTTCTGTTGCAATTGCATCAGAATCAATTGGCCTGTTGGCCGCCAACCCTGCGGGCGGGAGTCAGCGGGTCGGAGGCGTGGAAAATAGCCACGCTTCAGCGATAACGCCATTGGTTCCGGCAGCCAATTCCATTACTGGGTTTGCCGATGATTTCGCCAGATCCAGTTGGCAAACCTTTGGCAGGGTTGTGGGGGTACATGAGTCTTATTTTTTATACACGGTGGCGGGATCCACGCTGCGTTCGGCGGCGAATTCCAGCACCGCCCCGGCAGGGCTGGTGCGAATGCGGCGGTAGAAACAGGAACGATAGCCATTGTGGCAGGCGGTGCCGCTTTGGCGCACTTTAATGATGACCGCATCCTGGTCGCAGTCAATCAGCACGTCCTGCACCTGCTGGGTGTGGCCGCTCTCTTCGCCTTTGATCCAGAATTTATTGCGCGACCGGCTCCAGTAGGTGGCTTTGCCGGTGGCCAGCGTTTTTTCCAGCGCTTCGCGGTTCATGAATGCCACCATCAGCACCTGGCCGTTATCGGCATCCACGGTAACGGCGGTGATCAGGCCGGCTGAATCAAACTTCAGATCCATGTTCAGGCCAAGCTCACGGGCGGAATTGTTCGACGACATGGGCAATCCTTGTGTATTTATTTATATATATATAATTAAAATATTTCAAACGAAGGCCTGTTGCGCGGGATCATTCTTCACCGGCGGCCGGGGGCGGTCGAGTGTCGCCGGCCCGTCCGGATTCACCGTGCGCTGGGTTCAATGATCGACTGCGTGCGAACCAGAACGCGGGCGTCGCCAAGCAGATGGAACCCTTCCAGGTGCACGGCCCGCCGGTGGAGCTGAGCCACCAGAACGGAAAGGTATTCCAGGTTGCCGAGTTCATTCCGCCGCTGGGAAACCATGCCATCCTGTTCCGCGGCGATGCGGAGCAGTTCGGTAACGGAATTGTCGAAAAGTGCGTCCGTGACATGTTCTTCGTTCAGTGCCAGGTAATAATGGTGCCGTTCGCCCATGGGAATGTCGTATTGTTTGTCGCCTTTGCAGGGCAGGCGTTCAATTAGTCCGCGATCCGGCAGAAGTTTGTTGGGAAAACAGGCCAACTCGCAAAGCGTGTGCGGACCGGACAGCGCCACCATGTGCCCGCCGCCGGACAGCAGCCACATGCGGACATCAAATTCGCCCAGCGGTCGCACGCGGCTGGTATCTGTGGAGACGAGTTCCGGATGCAGCATGCGATCGTAAACCAGCACGGAAATACCGGCGCTGCGCGGCTTTTTATGATGCAAACCAGAAACGTTTTCCCGATTGGGTGTCACAATAACTCCTTGGGGCAAGCGGATACATCAGGCACTTATGTGCATTATATCCGTTTCAACATCAGGGCCAACAACGCCTGGCTCTTCTGGCGACAGCTTTGCGGCCAGCGGTTTGCTCCGCCGTGCCGCGATTTATTTGTCTGGTGCCCGGCCAGCGTGTCCCGCACAGGCCGCGCAAAAACAATCCAACCCGTGAGAATTCTCTCCCGGAGGTTCTACGAACCATCTCATACCCGTGGAAACTCAATGGTGAATCAAACAGCGGATTGATTCACCAGCCTTCAACTGGGCAGTGCCACGGCCCGCCTGGGGCACCGGACCGTCTAATTCAGCCGCCGACGGACCAGCAGACCGTAACCGTACCGCGTTGGGGATTGCGCCAAACCGCATGTTTTACCGGACGTCAGGCTGATTTTATCCGGGAAATCAACGCGATTTCTTCAACTAGGAGCCAATTATAACATAAGACTCACACAAACAGAAGGAATTTCTTTGCATATTTTTAATGTTGCTTACTGCGCCGATGTACAAATTTGTCGCCCGTTTAATTTTATTTATCGCGTATACGAATATATTTGCGATAATTTATTTCAAAATCGACCTCGCATTGCGTTATCGACCGGTCGCGTGGCCTGCGCTTTTGTGTTACATTTTCCATATGAGCGACTTTGTGAGTCATTTTGTCATGCGGCGGACGGGACATCACTTTCAGGCGACCAGCGCCCAGATTTGCGGCGATGTGGCGCTGGGAGAAAATTGCAGCATCTGGTTTAACGCCGTGATTCGCGGCGATGTGGCACCCATTACCCTGGGTAAAAATGTGAATGTTCAGGAGGGGGCAGTTCTGCATTGCGACTATGGCGTGCCGTTGAACATTGAAGCGGATGTCACGATTGGTCACGGCGCAGTGGTGCATTGCCGGTCGGTCGGCTCTGGCACACTCATCGGCATGAAGGCGGTAGTCCTGTCTGGCGCGGTCATTGGGCGTCATTGCATTGTTGCCGCAGGTGCTGTGGTTTCACCGGGCACGGTCGTGCCTGACGGGCAGGTGGTAATGGGTGTGCCGGGCAAAGTGGTACGCGCTGTTCGACCGGCGGAACTCGCCGACATGCAGGCAAATAACCGCCATTATGTAGAACTTGCGATCCGGCATGTGGAATGCCCGGACAAATATTATAAATTCCTGATTCCCTGAGCCGGACTACCCCAAGCCCGCTTTCCCCTTCCGCCCGCTGCACTGGTTTGAGATTTTACCCGGCCACTTCTACCATAGGCCCATGGTCCGATTTCCAAGCAAAGCCAGATGTGTCTTTATGTTGCTGCTGATGTTGCCCGCAGCGTGTCGGCATTCGCAAAGCACCCAAGCCGTAAAAGCCGGACCACGGATTGTCAGCACCGTTCCCGCCGCTACGCAAATACTGATGCAGATTGGTGGGGGGGCAACGCTGGTTGGCGTATCGCGGTTTGATAAACCGCTGCTTCCAAGCAGCTATCGGTCGCTGCCGGTCGTGGGGGATTATTTTAATCTGGATGACGAACTGCTTCTGAACCTGCGGCCGACCGTGCTGATTATCCAAAAAAGTCCATTGCGTCTGGCGGGTTTGCCGGCGCTGGCTCTGCAAAATCATATTCGGCTGGTGAATGTGTCATTTAACCGGATTCAGACCATGGAACAGACTGTGCTTCTGCTGGGGAAGCTGGCGAACCGCGCGGTGGCCGCACGACTGGCGGTTGCGCAGTTTAAAGCCAAACTGGCCCGCGATGCAGCTGAACTGCCGCCGCGGGCGGATCGTCCGCGTGTGGTGTGCCTTGTGGGGACCGCACCGATGCGCGCGGTCGGGGCGGATAATTTTATAAACAGCATGATTCGGCTGGCCGGGGGTAGAAACGTTGGCGCACAGTTGGGCAGCGGCTTTCCCGTGCTGACGCACGAAACACTGCTGGAACTTAAACCGCGCATCATTGTGCTGGCGCTGCCCGGTGCGCCGCCGGCCAGGGGGAAG
>JAJZOA010000058.1 GCA_021852225.1 Planctomycetota bacterium | reverse complement strand
ATGAAGTGATAAACTTCCAGAATTTTGAACTTACTTCTACCACACCGGTGCCGGAGCCAGCTGCGCTGGCGTTGTTTGCTGCGGGTGGCCCCTATGTGAGCGATCCCAATTATCTGGTGCCGCCTAACGGGTTGGACCCTGGCGATATCGGAGGCAACAGCGACGCAGTGGCGAATAGCCCCAATGGTTTTCGGTACCGCCATATGTCCGATTCGCCGAATTCCGGAGTTGGAAACGCGGTTTTTTTTGATGGACACGCCGCATCCATCCCGATCAATCACAATGTCTCCGGTGCGGCGGCGGGATCGCCGGGCAGCAACGGCACCAGTGGCCTGCGGATTCTTAACATCATAAACCCTGATTTTCCGGGACAAGGGACTAATTCGCCCTATGAGCCGTAAGGGGCTTCCAAACGCTGCCATTTTATGCCGAAACACCATTGACGGGCTTCGGCAACGCATCATGCAGAATGAAAAGTTCCTCACCGCGCACAGCCAGCGATGATATATTCGACCGGCGGCTGGAGTTGACTTAAAACGGCCTGAATCGCTGGCATCACCCGACAGAAAAGGTTTCAACTTTTTTACAGGAGATTTTCATGAAAACGAGCCAAGGTTTCCAATCCAATGCACAGCCGTCATCAGCGACAATTCAAAACAATCCCATGCGTACCGTCCGGCGGAATTTTTTATGGAGCGGCCTGCTGGCGCTGTTGGGCGGCTTCTCTGGAAGTAAACGCGCCTTGGCCGCAGCGGTGCGCGATCCCAGCCACCCGGAGTTGGTAACCGAGGGAGAACCCCTCAAAACAGTTGTGATGCAGGGGCAACCGCCGGTTGAGCCGCTTAACACGGTGGTTCTTTTTGAGCGCGCTGATAATAGTCACGGGCGCGCGGAGACCCATGAAGTCCTTTCGCTTATCCATGAGGAGAAGGGTCCCAACTCGTATCCTTGGACTCTGTACGCCGAGCTCACCAGTCATCAGGTCGTCGGCGATGCGGTAGTGCTCTGCTCCCGTTTGATCAGGAAAGGGCGCGGCTGGGCGGCTGGCCACCATTCCGAGGTGTTTTCCCACGCGCCGGGCGTAGCGATCGGTGTGAATGTTGAAGTAAGTAATTATTATACCGGGCCGGAGTCTTCCGAGGTGATTGGTGTAAACATACAGCCGACCCACGGCCCGAAAGCATGTCGGTATGGAATTCAGGTACAAGAGGGAGAAGGCGGACGCGTCCAGTTTGAAAAAGCCATCGGCTTGAACGGTGGTGGCGCGGTAGGGGTAGACTTGGCGGGGCACTTTAAGGAAGCCGGCATTCATACGCACGATAATTCCATCCGGCTCAACGAGGGGGCAAGCCTGGAATTGGATGGCGTGGGCCATGTTCGATTACGTTACCACCAGGGGCGCATCGAGTTTATGAACGGCGACCGTTGCATAGGGCACATTAATACTAATGGGAAAGATCACGAATTATGAACTCCAACATAGCCGCCGCGATCAATGGTGTAACAGCCTGGAAAAGCGGAAAAATTCGGGTGTTTACATTACGGCGTAACAGGAACCAAGGGTTGCATATTAGAAAAAAGTTCCTATCAGGATTATCCGCCGGTCTGGCCGGCTCGCTGTTTTTGCTGCTCGCGGGTTCGGCCCGGCCTTTATGCGCTGCGGAAGCCGCACCGCTCCCGCCCCGCGTTCTTCTGGGTAATATTTATACCAATACTGTAAACGGGGCGGCGTTTGTGGTGCCGCATAAGGCTGCATTTCTGGTGCGAATTGGGTGGGTTCAGGATGGGGGGTTTGTTGATTCATTGGCGGAATTCAATAAGGACGTCCGACATTACCACGCCTCGAGTCCCGGGTGGAAATTTAACCGGGCGGTATGGCATGTCGGCAAGACCAGAATCAGTTTTCAGTGGAGTCGGGTTGGTCAGGCGATGGTTGGCCGGGTTAAAGCCAGTGAAAATATCCGTATTGCCATTGAGACCACATCTTCATGGAAAGAGTTTACCTCCCGCTATACGGTCCGCGGATCAACGATTTCCGGAGAAGCATGGCCCCGCGGACGGGGCGTTGGACGTTGGATGCTGCGGACAGCGTCGCAACCGGTTGCTTTTATTACGGCGAAAACCCACGCTGACTTGCTGACGGCCTTGGCTCGCGGGCGGTCCACCTCTGGGATTCTTCAAGGTCGCAATGCGGCATTGGAATTCAATTTGACACCGCAGTCTCGCATTTACTTCACGGCCGGATTTGGCAAACTTCCGGCGTTGAAAAATGCGGGAGCAGTGATTGCCGGCGCTCGGAGGACGTATCAGAAGAGTCGCGCCGCCGCAGGCGGAACATGGGGTGATTTCATTCGGCCCATCAGCGATACGGTGGGTAACAATCGCGTGTTTAATCCGGCGTTGCCAATCACCAGTTACGTATGCACGCGTGATTGGATGGCACCGTCGAGCATCGTTGTTTTCAAGTGGGAGGCTTTTTTTTATGCGATGCTAGGATCGCTGGAAGATACCCGCCGTAGTGAACAAACGCTTGATCTTATGCTGCGCTGGCAGTTGCCCGACGGCATGATTCCCAATTATTTTCAATCACGGCAGATGATCCCTGGCGTCGACCTAACCTCTCGGCGCTCTCAGCCGCCGGTGGGGGCATTATGCGTCTGGAAATTCTACCAGAGCCGTCCGGACAAGGCGTTTCTACGGTGGATATATCCTAAACTCGTGGCTTCGCATAACTGGTGGTTTGAGACCAATCCGAAGACCGGGCTGCCGTTTCGGGATGTCAACAGGGACGGCCTCCTGGAGTACCGCAGTGGCCCGGAAAGCGGCATGGATGACAGCCCAATGTATGACAACGCACGCACGGATCCAAAGACCGAAACCATGGAACTTGATGATGTCGGCCTCAATAGCTTATGGGCCGCCGATGCCGGATATCTGGCACGCATGGCCGAAGTTCTGGGAAAGCCGGTCGCAGCGGCACATTTTCTGCATCAGAAGGAGACGATGATTCGCCGCATCAATCGGCTGCTTTGGAATCCAAAGGCGGGCATGTATGAAAATCGCTTTTTTAGGCCCCAAGCGGCGGACCGTCCGATTCCGCTCCGAGCGTACAGTGTGGCACCCGGCAAACCGGGTATTCATGGGCAATATTATCAAGGGGCTGATTTCAACCACCTAGTAGTGACACGCCGTGATCGCGCCGTGGACTTCAACTGGTTTTCCATTCCGCCAACCCCCGCCTTTGGAGGACAGCTGACTCGCTCTCCAATGAGTGTTCGCTGGCGGGGAAATATTACCCCGCGAAAGACTGGCAATTATCGGTTGGTGCTCAACCTGACCTATCCATTCGTCGCGCATGAACCGCCGGGCTTTCTTCCATCCGTGGCGGGTGCCAGATTGCGGGTTGCCGGAAAATTGCTCATCAATCACTGGAAAGTCCGTCCCGTCACGCGTTACGTCAGCCCGGCTATCCATCTGGCAGCCAGTCATGCCTACAGCATCAAACTGGAATACCACAGGCAAAGCGGCGGAGCCATGGTGCAGCTGCGCTGGCGGAGAGTCGGGGAACCCAAGCGTTTTTTTTCCCGGCAGATTTCTCCCACCAACTTTTACCCCATGATCGTGGGCGCTCCAAGCAGGGCGATGGCGGCGAGGATGCTGGCGCTGCTGCAAGACCGGCGCGAATTCTGGGGGCGCTGGGTTATCCCGACCATTGCCCGTGATGATCCGGCCTTTCCGGAGCAAAGCTACTGGCGCGGATCAATATGGGCGGCCACCAATTATCTCATATTTCAGGGATTGGTGCGTTATGCCTCACCGACGCTGCTGAACCGTTTTGCACAGAAGAGTTTAAAACTTTTTGTGCGTAATTGGCGCTCCACCGGCACCAGCAATGAGTATTATCTCGCCACCGGTCTTGGCTCGGGCGACCCGCATTACACCTGGGGGACGCTGTTATGTCAGATCGCCTTGGAAAATATCTGCGACGTTCTGCCCGACGGCAAGGTTCGCCTGAACGGAACACTCAACGGCACTGAGTGGATTGATCATGTTCCCATCGCGGGTCGTATGTACGACATCCGCGTGAAACCGGGCGATACAACCCTACTGGCGCATGGGAATATCATCCTCAACGCCAGAAAATGCGTCTTAATCGCCCGCCTCCCGTAATATTGTATACTGCAGCGGACATGGCTTGAGGAGTTTTCGTGATGCGACAATGTTTATCCGGTGCCTATCGATTCTTGATGTGGAACTGTCTGACGATTTTTGCAGCGCTGTTTCTGATCGGTGGTATGGCCCGGGGTGCAGATTTAGCAGCGCTGGTAAATCCTTTTGTGGGCACAGCAGCGGGTGGCAACATTGTTCCGGGGGCTATAGCACCGTTTGGTATGGTGGAACTAAGCCCGGATATGCCCAACGGATTTTATGTCTACGAAAACAACTATATCAGC
>JAJZOA010000168.1 GCA_021852225.1 Planctomycetota bacterium | reverse complement strand
CCCGGCATGAGATTCCGAACAACGCCAAAATTAAGTTGAAAAAACGATTCGCCGGAACAGACTTCGATCATTAACTGGATCCGTTTCAATCAGGAAAGCAATTACGCCAAGGTTTTACCCCCCCCCGCGGCTGCACCTCTATCAGACGGTGCCCGGCATCGACCGCAAAGTGGATATTCAAACAGGCCAAAGGTCCTGGCGGCACATCCTACCCGTTATGTGCTCCGATTTTATTCGACACTTGCGGATTCCATCCGCATCGGGTTATTGTGGGCCAATAATTAAAAGCTGACCCGGCGGATAATAACGTCCGCAAGCTTCTAAATATATACGCGGTCACGACATCTGTTCAGAACCGCCGCGTTTTTTGGCCTGTTTTGGAACAGTCTATTGAAAGACCAATGGTCGCGCAAACATAATTTCACCCGATTCATGCAAGGAGCCGGATCATGGCACACCTGGCGGTCATTTCATCTTCGCAGATTTCTTTTTATGTGATGCTGGCCCTTGCCGCGCTTACCGTCCCGTGCAACGTAACCGCAGCGCTGCTGATTGTGCCGCGGATACGCACCATCGCCGGGCGACGACTGTTTGTCATCGCACTGACGCTGGCCCAGACGCTGTCCTGGATCATCATTTTTATCGCCTATCGAATCATGTATCCAGCCTGATATTAATATGTTCTGCCGATTCGGCGGGGCAATCGTTCAACAAGATTCAGCGTTGCCAAATCGCGGCCGACATGCGCGAGGTCCGTTTAACGTGTGGTCAGACGCAGCGGGCGAGCCGGCTTTTTGTTTTCAATTTTCAGCGGCGGCGGCCGAATGGGCGATCCGGATGGGTGATGCGGATGGGTGATGCGGGGCACAATTAAATGGGCAGTCAACGGTTTGGCCACTTTTTTAGCCCGTTAACGGAGACCGTCAAATTGCGAAACTGATTAACCAGATTTTAAGGCCGGTTAGAACATCGTATTACAACTGCCGCAGGTGGAAGCCGCCATCCACGTTAATGACTTCTCCGGTGGAAAACGGGAGCAGGCCGCCGGCAATGGCCAGCACGGCGCGGGCGACATCGTCCGGCGTGCCCCAGCGACGGATGGGGGTCAGGCCATTGGCGATTAACACATCATATTTTTCCTTCACCGGGCCGGTCATATCGGTTTGAATAATGCCCGGCCGGATTTCGTATACCCGAATGCCTTCATCCGCAAGGCGGGCGGCAAACAATTTGGTCATCATGGAAAGTCCCGCCTTAGCCACGCAATAATCACCGCGATTCGGGCTGGCCGTATACGCGCTGATGCTGCTGATGGTGACAATCGCCGGGCTGTAATTTGCGCCGCCATCGGCCAGGATCGCCGCCTTGCGATGCTGTATTTCACGCATCATTTCGCGGGCCGCAATTTGAGTCAGAAAATACGGGCCTTTAAGATTAATATTGATCAGGCGGTCGAAACTGCTTTCATCGGCCAGCAGAATATCGGCCCGTACTGATGGCGCAACGCCCGCGTTGTTGACCAGCAGATCCGGCGTTCCAAATGCTTCAATGGTCCGCCGAATCAGTCGCGCGCGGTCTTCGGCCACGCTCACATCGGCCTGAATGGCGACCGCCCGGGCACCGGCGGCTTCAATGGCGCTGACCGTCTGGGCGGCGGCGGCGGCGTTGCCGGCATAATTCACCACCACATTCCATTGGGCGCGGCCCAACGCCTCAGCAATGCCACGGCCTATGCCGCGCCCTGAACCGGTCACCAAGGCTGTTTTTGCGGGCATGGAATGGCTCCTTTTTCATGAGTGCCCCGACGGCACGAAAGTTTGCGGAGGGTGGCGGCCTCTTCACACATTTTAGCGGCACGGCCTTAGTCGTGCATGGGGTCCAGTGTGACCCAGGCCCGCTTTTTCCAGCTTGCCAGGCCCTGTTCGGCCAACTGCACGCCTTTGGCCGCCTCCAGCAGATTCCACGGAAAAGCCTCCCCGGTTACCAGGTGCTTTAAAAAAAGTTCCCATTGAATTTTAAAGGCGTTATCCAGCACGCGCTGCGTTGGCACTTCCGCCCAGGATTGATAAAAGTTGATTGGCTGATCGATATCCGGATTCCAAACCGGCCGCGGTGTGTTGTTGTATTGCTGCGACACACAATTCCGCAGCCCGGCCACGGCCGAACCGCGTGTGCCATCCACCTGCAGCGTCAGCAGATCGTCGCGCCGGACGCGCACACACCAACTGCTGTTGAATTGCGCGATAATTCCATTTTCCAGTTCGAATGTCGCGTAGGCCGAATCGTCGGCTGTCGCGGTGTAGGGTTTGCCATTTTCATCCCAGCGCGTTTTGATGTGCGTCGCCCCCAGACAGGAGACCGCTTTCACCTTGCCGAAGACGTTGTCCAGCAGATAGCGCCAATGGCACAACATATCTATAATAATTCCACCTGAATCCTGGGCGCGGTAATTCCAACTGGGCCGTTGCGGCGTGATGGTATCGCCTTCAAATACCCAGTAGCCGAACTCCCCGCGAACCGACAATATCTCCCCGAAAAATCCGGTGGCGATTAATTGACGCAATTTTACAATGCCCGGCAACCACAACTTATCCTGCACGACACCGTTTTTAACGCCCGCTTTTTTTGCCAACTGATACAGTTCCACGGCTTCGGCCGCGGTTGCCGCGGTCGGCTTTTCACAATAAATATGCTTGCCGGCGGCGATGGCCTGCTTTACGGCCATGGCGCGGCGATCCGTGGTCTGGGCGTCGAAATAGACGGGATATTGCGGGTCCCTCAGAAGCTGGTCCAGACTGGTGCTGATTTTCGGGTTCACGCCGCACTGCTGCGCCAGCGCCTTAAGCTTCCCTTCGCTGCGGCCAACCAGAATCGGATCAGGCATAATCACCGCATCGTCCGACAGCTTCACACCCCCCTGTTTGATAATGGCCGCTATGGACCGGATCAGATGCTGGTTTGAACCCATGCGACCCGTGACCCCATTCATGATAATGCCGATGCGCTCTGTTTTCATGCGATGCCCTTTCAAGGCTGGTTTTAAATCAGGAACATTGCCTGCTGCTTATGCGGTTTGCGGCCGTGCTCCGGCTGGCAGTGGCGGCGTGTCGCCGACGCCGGCCTTGGGCAACGTGCCCGCCAGTTCCTGCCGCCAATGGGCGACTTCGCCGGCGGGTCCATAGACATAAATCATAATGGCCGGAGTTGAACCGATATTGGTCAACTGGTGGAAAACGCCGCCGGGAATATGCACCGCTTCGCCGCCGGAAATGATCTGGCGTTCCGCGCCCAGGCACATTTCACAAGTACCTTCGACGACAAAATAAACTTCTTCCTGCTCTTGTGTGTGCCAGGGCACCTGCCCGCCATCCGGTTCCAGCACCACATAGCCCATTGCAAACGCCCTGGTTTGAACGGGTGATGCGCCGCCGGCAAGGTTGCGGGTCCAGCGACGGGCCGGATATTTTCCGCCGACGATATCTTTAAGTCTTGCAATGTTCATAAGTACGTACTCCAACCGGCTCGCGTTTGGGGCCGGAACAGCAACGGTTTACTTTCTGGCGGCGGCGACCGCACCGATAAATTCCCGCGCGTTGGCGGTGATGGCCGCCCAGTCGCTTTGGATCATGGCTTCCTTAGTAACCAGTGTGGAACCCGCCCCCACGGCCACGGCACCGGCCTTAATCCATTCGCCGGCATTTTTTGCACTCACTCCGCCCGTGGGTGTTAAGCGCAGAAAAGGCATGGGCGCCAGAAGGTCCTTGATGTACTGCGGTCCCATGGACGTGGCGGGAAATACCTTCACGATGTCGGCCCCGGCGGACCATGCCGTAAGAATTTCCGTGGGTGTAAACGCGCCAGGAATTGACACCTTGCCCAGTTTTCGTGTGGTTTCCACCACCGCCGGGCAAAGCACCGGGGAGACCACAAATTCCGCGCCAGCGCCAATGGCCGCAGAGCAGGTGGCGGCATCCAGCACGGTTCCCACGCCAATTACCACTTTGTCACCCAGGACATCAGAGAGTTTCTCGATTCCGGCGATGGCTTTGGGCGTGCTCATTGTCACTTCAATGCCGGTCACGCCTCCTTCCATCAGGGCCTTGGCAATATCCAGCAATTGCCCTGCGGATTGCGCGCGAATAACGGCCACCACACCGCATTCCACCATTCGCAGCAATGTCGTTTCCCGTTTCATAGCAATTCTCCTGAAAAACCATCCGAAACACTGGCCATCCGCGCCCTGACCGGTCGGCTGGGCAAGGCAAAAGCCGAGCGTCAGGCACCGGCTTTTGCCGGGGCATCAAAAAACTGGTAGTACGGTCCGCCCGAAATCAACCGGTGAAGGTACAAACCAAGCTCCACCAGGTGGTAGTCGCCCCACAAACTTGATTCGCCGCAGGGCACTTTGCGGCCAGCGGGAATATGGTCCCAGCCGTTGGGCCGGTGGTATACCGAATGCA
>JAJZOA010000138.1 GCA_021852225.1 Planctomycetota bacterium | reverse complement strand
AAATGCCGGGGCATTCTGGTACGGTACGCGAAAAAGTCATCCAACTACCTTGGCATCATTCAATTGGCCTGCGGATTATTGTGGTATCGCCGCCAGCATCGATACACCGTTTTGAGATAGTTTCTAAAGGTGTGATCACCCGCGCCACGACAAGCCGCGACAGGACTCTGACGGAGATGGCGATCCAGGGCGTAAACCTCCAGTGTTTTTTTGACTGGATGTGATTCTTTGAAAGCGCAGGAGCAACGGTATGGCGAAAACCGATAAGTCGAGTTCTGAACCAGGGTTCTCCCTGGGCGGATATCTGCTGATTGCCACACCCGCGCTGCTGGATCCGAACTTTTACCGGGCCGTCATACTGCTTATTCAACACGACCAGCAGGGTGCGATGGGCGTGATTCTTAACCGGCCGCTCAATAAGACTATTGGCGAAGCATGGCTGCAGGTAAGCGACACAGTGCTGACAAATGCCCAGCCGCTCCATGAAGGCGGCCCCTGTCCGGGTCCGCTTCTTGCGCTGCACAAAATGAAACCTCACACCGATATGGAAGTCGCGAAAGGTATTTATGCGGCCATTTCCAGCGAATCGGTTACAGCACTTGTTGAGGGCAACGTTGCGCCGGTTAAGTTCATATTTGGAAATGCGGGCTGGTCGCCGGGACAATTGGAAGTTGAGATCCGCGAAGGCTCGTGGCTGCTTTTACCGGGCCGACCGGATACGGTATTTGGTCCCGCCGAAGGATTGTGGCTGCGCCTGACGCGCGAGGCCTCCCGCCGGGCGGCAGCACCGTCTATTCCAGATCATATTGTACCCACCGACCCGCACATGAATTGACCATACGCATCACGGCGCGCATGTTCAACCCATGTTGCTGTCAGATTCTGTTGGCCAATCGGCGAACATCCGCCACGGCGCAAACATGCGGCATTTATGGAAACAACATATCATAAGATATGTAGTTATGTCTATAGTTTTAATCTACCGTATCCTGCAGGTGAATGCGTGGCCACCAGAATTCTTTGCGTCATTTCCTGCCTTTATGTCATTCAGAACGCGGTTGGCTGAATCATTTCCCGGTAGGTGACCTGGTAGCCCACGCTGGCAAACAGCGCTTGCGCCGCGGGATTGCGATCCGCGGCAATCAGCCGCACTTGCGAAACGCCCTGGCGACCGGCCCAATGGCGGGCTTCCTTGAGCAACGCCGCGGCGATGCCTCTCCGCCGAAATTCCGGCAAGACCGCAATTTCATGAATAAAGGCGTAACGCTGACAGACGTAAATCGGAATCTCATTCATCAGATTGGCCACCAGCGTTCCGGCAAACAGGGCATCAGATCCGTCAGTTTGGGGCACATGTGCACACAAAACCAGCCATTGCGGATCGCTTATGACGCGGCTCAACCATTGCGGATATTTTTCTGAAACGTCCGACCGCAGACTCCATCGCAAAGGCGAATATTCTTCATGCTGTCTTTCTACACGCAGGCAGAGGTCAGAAACATTCAGCACATCGGCCGCAGTCGCGGGCGAAATAAGAACCGGTTTAAGAGTCGTATCAGCCATGCGTAAATTATACCCGCGCGCCGTCTGCGGGCCAGGCCGCCCATCGTGCGCGTACGCAACCAGTTTGGCTTGGCCGTTATTTCGATGCCGGTGCGTGCGCGCAGGCGTAAAGCAGAATATTTTCCGCCAGTTTCTGCGACCAGCGCGGTGTTAAACCGGAAATTCCCCAGCAGTTTGTGCCAAGGAGGCCGGAAGTGACATCCGACCGCGACACCACCACCGCCCAGCGGTGATCGAGCCTAATCCCGAAAAGGCGCGGCTTGGTCCGCGAGTGATGGCGGGTTTCATTGTAAAACTTTCGATAGGCAACATGTCGAAGGTTGTTGCCAGACAGTGGCCCGGCAAATTTTCCGGTAATGATGGCGGCGTTCGCCGGCACACGACGCAACGGCCGTTCGGGATACATTTTCGCAAGCAAGGTCTGAACCGCCGCGGTAAACGCCGAGGAACCACCCGCCGAATCAATAAACAGCATTCCACCATGGTCGAGATAATTTTTAACTGAATCAATATCCGCTGAAGTCGGCATCCAGGCGGCGGTCCCGGTCAGGTGCAGCAGAGGAACGGCCTTTCCGTTGGCGGAGATACAGGAAATATTTTTCACCTTCACCGCCAGGCCGAAATGCAATGCGGCCAGCCTCGCCAGGCGCGGCCACGCGCCTGGCTCTGGATTCCAGTTGCCTTTGTACTTAACCAGGCCCAAAGTGATCGATTTTGTCGGCGGCGAAGCCGGAGCCGGCACATGCAGGGTTTGCAGGCGATCGGGCAGAAAGCTTTTGCCGGTAGCGTATAGATAAAGATTTTCCGCCAATTGCCAGTCGACCGTGCGTGAGTATTGCCGGCGCTGCCAGATTCCTCCAATATCCACCGGACTGACGATCCAGGTATCTCGCACGCCGTTGGAAAGTCCGAAAAGCGGTGTGTAAACATGCAGCCACGGGCGAACGGTGTAAATCAGGCTTTTTCTGGATAGCTTATGGAATTCGTAATTGCCTCCCTGAACCTGCTGCGCGATTTTCATAATGCCATTGCGAAAACCGATTGAGCCTCGCACCGGTGAACAAAACACCATACCGCCCGCGTTGACGAACTTGCGCAACCGGGCAATTTGCCCGCTGGAAAATTGCGGAGCACGGAAGCCGGACATATACAAAACCGGCGCATTGAGCCAACGGCGAGCGGGCGTGTGGATATTTACCACCTGCCAGTTGAGCGGTGTTTCAAACGTGCTTCCCATCCAGGAACAGACATTGGCAAGATCACGCGGATGTGCATTCCAGCGGCCAAAATAATGGTGCGTATACTCCAGCTTGTTCATGAACACCGGATTTAACCCGCGATCCAGAACCAGCAAAGCATAGGCGGTGCTGGCGATTGGTGAAACATCCCAGAAACAGCCGGGCCAGCTTCCATCCGGCTGCTGCATGTTGATAAGGGTGCGCGCATAGTCGCGGTACCAGTCGTGCGTACCAAAGGTGGCCAGACCGCTGGCCAGTCCGGTACGCACCACCCCGTACATTGCGTATGTGTTGTTCTGATTTGGCTCAAAATTCCGGTTAAGCCAATGCAGCCCTAGCGCAACCGCCGGGTCGCGAACCGGTCGAACGCTTGAACTGTTGGCATTCAGAAACTCATCGCTGATAAACAGACTGGCCAGGCCGGCCGGCGTGAAAATCTGGCCACGGGTCGTTGAACGTGCCGGCCGGCCGACAAATCCCCAGTAGCCCCAGTCGCCACTCTGGTGCTGCGCCAACATCCAATGCTGCCGCGCGATGCGCCAATAGCGGCGCGGAATCTCAAGGCCGTGGTGGGCACACGCCCAGACCCCAAGATTGCCATATTGCGTGTTCGAACTGTCCCAATTTCCCGGGCTTGTTGGAAATTTCTGTTTGCGGCCAGGATAGATCGCATAAGAATAGCCCCCATCCAAATGCATACTGTGCAGAAGAAAGCGGGCATCGTAAGCGAAGGCAGCGTTGGTATTCCAAATTCGCTTTTTGGGTAAAAGCGCCAATGCATTTGCCTGGAACGATGCAACATAAGTGGCGTGCGGGCGGAGTTTTATAACAAACGGAATCGCACCCTTAAGCGGATCATCGAAAAGATTCACACTTTTAAGATGCAATGACTGCTGAACATAAAGAAGGGATTCAAGCACCAGCGCGGTCTGCCCACCATACACACTGGCAGACGGCCCGCCACCGATGCCGGCTCGCTGCCCGCGTTCCCAGAACAGATGTTTTCGCGACTTGGTTAAAAGAAAATGTACACCTTTCCGGATCGCCCCGATAACCTCTAACGATGAAACACCCTGCGCCCCGGCGGGAGTAACCTGAAAACCCAACCCCAAAAGTCCGGCAAGCATCAGGAAAAGAACCGAATGCGGAGATTTTAGCGAACGGTGCTTCATCGGCTTGACTCCGTAAATACTGACAATCCATATTATTTAGCCGCAGGCAACGTGTGCGGAAAACGATCAGCCCAGAGGATTCACCGAATAAGGGATATTTCATCGAAAAGTGACACAACAGCCGAGCGCACGAAAGATTCCTCCGCCGGTGGAACCGCCAAACCCAAGTTATGCAACCGTTTCATGTTTTGTATCATATCCATGCGTACACCGCGAGTCAAGCGATTTTACGCATCAGTACCGCGATTGCTCAGGCCTTGGGACCAACCTTGGCCGCCGCACCGCGGATACATCCACCGGGCCCGATTTTCTCGGACATTATCCATTTATTGGAATACAACCACTCTTGCGATTTTTTTTCAGGATATATCCGTTGCTTCACCACCACATTCGGGTTTCGATATGAGAAGTTATCCCTCGTGAGAAAGTTTGGCAGATACCCCAGACCATTTTGCTGATGCCCCTTTTCTAAATTGCGGTTTTCTAATATCTTCTGGCCATGGCTATCGCCGTGT
>JAJZOA010000078.1:1082-4488 GCA_021852225.1 Planctomycetota bacterium | reverse complement strand
ATTCGCCCGTATCCGTTACAGCGACCAAATCACTGGAATGGGTGGAGGAATGGAACGTAACGGGTGCCGTGTTGCGCTGTTTGAAGGAAACGAAAGATGACACAATAAGCTGAACATGCACCTGCCCCTGGGAGGGAACTGTGGTTTGGAGCGCTCCGAGTGCATGATCCATGCAGATTTCCAGGCCGTATTTGATTCCGCCAACGCTGAACCGGCCGGCGATACTGCCTGGCGCGAAATAAATATCGCCTTTCTCGTTTTCCACTTCCTTGTAATTGCCGACCTTCTGATACTTGATCATTTGTGAACCAAGGCAGACATAGGCGATGTTCTGGGCAATTTTGACGTCCGGGGACAGCATATTGCCGGTATAACTCCAGCCTTGTGTCGAGATGGTGGTTTTAAAGCGCTTATTGGCCAGCTCGCTTCGTTTAATGGCATTTTCGATGCGCTTTACGTTGGGTTTCTTTTTGCCGTCAATCTGAGTATCCGCTGCGTCCTTGGTCCAGAGTACGGTGCCCGGAACGATCAGCAGTTTGGGATATTTTTTGGCCAGGCTGGCCAGTCCTTGAAGAATAAAGCGTTTGACATCATGCGAATAAAATCGATCGTTCAAATTCCGCTGATTGGAAAAATAATATTCCGGCGCAAGAAAAACGGCTTGCCAGCCGACCACGGGGTGGGCTTCGCGCATGGCGGTAATGCGCTGCCATGCCTCGGCCACATATTTTTCAATTGCTTCAAGATCTACACGGGCCTTGCCTAGACCGTTGAGCTGGTAGCTGCGCGGAACAGCAGTCGGCTCCCGAAGGATCGCCGCAAAAATACGCATGGTAAATCTCCTTAAAACTTAAAAGCGATTCAATTACAAGCGGCGGCATTCCGGCAGCCGCTGACCAGCGCCGGCAACCTACCCAAGGCTCCGGCGTTTCCATTAAAACTGCTCGTCAGACACCGGCACCGACAGCCGGGCCGAAATCAAACACGAATTCCCCGCCGGTGGCGCTTACGGCAATACGATCGACCTGCCGGCCCTCCATCATGCGGGTCAGGAATTCATGGCCAATTTTCGGGAGCAGAACATTGGTGATCATTGCGTCCACCATGCGGGCGCCACGTTCAAGTTCAGTGCATCGTTCAGCGATAAGTTTGGGTACGGATTCATCGTATTCAAACGGAATTTTATGGATATGCCGGACGCGCTTTTCCACACGCGAAAGCTGCAATTGAATAATCTGACGAAGCATGGACGAAGAGATCGGATAATAGGGCACCACGACGAGCCGGTTTAGAAGCGCGTCGGGAAAAATTTTGACCAGCGGGCCGCGGAGGGCTTTTTCAAGACCTTCGGCATCTGGCATAAGGTCCGGATCTTTGCACATGTTCACAACCAGGTCCTGACCAGCGTTGGTGGTCAAAATAATGATGGTATTTTTAAAATCAATCATTCGGCCTTCGCCATCCTCCATCCAGCCTTTGTCAAAAACCTGGAAGAATATTTCATGCACATCCTTGTGGGCCTTTTCCACCTCATCCAGCAGGACCACAGAATAGGGCCGTCGGCGAACCGCTTCGGTCAGCACGCCACCTTCGCCATAGCCGACATAACCCGGAGGCGAACCCTTGAGGGTACTGACGGTATGGGATTCCTGAAATTCGCTCATGTTAATGGTGATAAGGTTGTGTTCGCCGCCGTAGAGCGTTTCAGCCAGAGCCAGCGCGGTTTCGGTTTTACCGACTCCGGAAGGCCCGGCAAGCATGAATACGCCAATGGGACGGTTCGGGTTGTCCAGCCTGGCCCGGGAGGTCTGCACGCGACGAGCGATAATTTCCAACCCGTGGCGCTGGCCGATAACGCGCTTTTCAAGATGGTCAGCGAGTTTGAGAATCTGTTCAATTTCATTTTTTACCATGCGCCCAACCGGTATGCCGGTCCAGTCGGCCACAACCGCGGCCACGGCCTGCTGATCGACAGTGGGGAAAATAAGCGGCGATTCACCCTGCAATCCGGCCAGTTCCAACTGCATTTTATGAAGGTCCGCAAGCAGTGCATCGCGCTGCTCGGCGGATAGCCCGGCTGATGCGCGCGGCATGGCACCCTCGGCGGGAGCCTGCGCCACGGCCTGACCGGCAGATTTTGCATTCTTTTTTTCAGCCGGAGGCGGTTCGGCAGCCGCCGATGGAGCATCCTCTATGGGTTCGGCGGCGGCACGTAATTTCTGGCGGATATCCAGAATCTTATCCACCAACTGCTTTTCCTGCTTCCACTTGGCATCCAAGCCGGCAAAACGCCGCCTTTCTGTTTCCAGCAGGGCATTAACCTCCGCGAGACGCAGGGTGTGATTAAGCCCGACGGCGGATTCGCGATTGATAATCTGAATTTCCACCTCCAGCGCCTCCAGGCGGCGTTTGGAATCTTCAAGTTCCGCAGGCAACGCATGCTGGCTCACGCCAACGCGCGCAGCGGCGGTATCAATCAGGCTTACGGCCTTGTCCGGCAACTGGCGTGATGGGATGTAGCGATGGGACAGACGCACGGCCGCATCAATGGCTTCATCCAGTATCTGCACGCGATGGTGCTTTTCCAGCGGAGCTATCAGGCCGCGAAGCATAAGAACAGCCTTGTGTTCAGAGGGTTCTTCAACTTTTACAACCTGAAACCGGCGCGTCAGAGCGGGGTCCTTTTCAATATGTTTTTTGTACTCGTCCCACGTGGTCGCAGCGATGGTGCGCAGCGTGCCGCGGGCCAGCGCGGGCTTGAGCAGATTGGCCGCATCACCGGTGCCCGCTGCGCCGCCAGCGCCGATAAGCGTATGGGCTTCATCAATGAAAAGAATAATGGGTTTGGCGGAGGCCTGAACTTCTTCAATAACGGAACGCAGTCGCTGTTCAAATTCCCCTTTCATGCTGGCACCGGCCTGCAACAGACCGATATCCAGCGTGCGCACGGAAACGTCCTTCAGGGCCGGGGGCACTTCACCGGCGGCAACACGCTGGGCGAACCCTTCCACGACAGCGGTTTTTCCCACGCCGGCTTCACCGGTAAGAATGGGATTGTTCTGGCGGCGTCGCATGAGAATATCCACAACCTGGCGAATTTCCTCGTCGCGGCCGACGATCGGGTCAAGCTCGCCTGATTTGGCCCGCAGAGTCAGATCCACTGAAAATTTCGCCAGCGCCTCCTGTTTGCCCATGGCGGCAGGTGCGATGGCCCCGCTGGCTTCACCAGGTGAGGACTGAGTCTGGGCCGGAGCGAGAAGCTCTTCAATGGAACCGGCGGTAATTCTGGCGAATTCATCGCCAAGCTGTTCAGGCTTTATCTTTTCAAATTCACGCGAAACCGCAGTTAAGCTGCGTTGCAGACCGGGAGTTTTGGTCATCCCCAGAATCAGGTGGCCAGTACGGA
>JAJZOA010000078.1:0-1072 GCA_021852225.1 Planctomycetota bacterium | reverse complement strand
TTAAAGAGCAGAGAACCATAAACCCAGGCACGTTCCACCGCTTCATCAATATGTGATGACAAGTCGGTAATGCTGGTTGACCCGCGGGGAAGCCGATCGAGCGACGCCGTGATATCGGCCGCGAGTTTGGACGGGTTTAAGTTGAAATGTCGTATGATTTTATGAAGATCAGTATCATCCAACTGGAGAATCTGGTTGATCCAGTGCACAATTTCAACGTACGGGTTGCCGCGCATTTTGCAGAACACCGTGGCGCTTTCAATAGCCTTATAAGCCACCGCGTTGAGCTTTCCAAAAAGTGCGGATCGACTGATTTCAGCCATGGGCTTCCTTTCAATAACCGGATTGGGAGGCGTTTCAGGCGGCCTCATCAAAAACAAGCTGGAATTCATCTGCATCGCGGGTCAGTGGTGCGGTACGCAGCCAGGTGGTATAGCCCAGTCGGCCAGACCGCCCCAACTCGACGCGAGGAACCGCGGCGGCGGCCAGCACCAGACGCAGCGACCAGGCCATTTCAGGGCCCGCGTACAGGCGAACCCAGTCGCGCAAGCAGCGGTGACCGGGCGAGCCAGGCAGCAGACTTTCAAACTCGGACAGATTCATGGGTCCAAGAACCACAGTGAATGTGCCCTGCACATCCCATATACGCGAGCCGCAGACCATGGTCTGGCCCAGACTCGCGGTATTTGCGGATTCACCAAGCCGACATTGATACTGGCGGGGCAGGGAAATCCAGCGGCCGGTAAATTCTTCGATGGCGCAAGGCGCGGAAAAAAAGTGCGAAAGAATATTGCGTAATCCATCGGGATGTCGCGGCGCGCCGGTAAGCCACGCGGCGTAGTGGATTTTGGATAAAGGGGGCGTGGCATCGGCGGACAGAATGGCGTCGGTACCGCAGCCGACAAGGCAGGCGCTGTAAAATGTAAATGCATCATCAAGCGGCGCGGATTTTCCCGGTTCATAGCGATCGAAACTGACGGTTTGCTGATTGCCCGCCCAGGCGCGGTAAAACAGACTGATAAGCCGGTGATGAAACATGTCCAGAAAATGCGCGCCGGTAAAATCCATCCGA
>JAJZOA010000295.1 GCA_021852225.1 Planctomycetota bacterium | reverse complement strand
TTCCGATCTTTATGTGGCGCAGCATTACCCGCGTTTAAGCCGCGACACCAAATTATGGCGTGACACCTGGTACGATTCCAGCCTTCCCTGGTGGTTTCTGGACCGGGTTGTTTACAACACGGCGGTTCTGGCCACCTCCACCAGCCATCGCTTCGGTACGGGTATGTACTGGGGATGGGAGGGCGTGGGCTGCTGCCCCGGTAGTTGTACGCATGTATATCATTATTCTCAGGCCACTGCGCGGCTCTTTCCCCAGCTCGAACGCACGCTGCGCACAATGATGGATTTTGGGATGGCACTGGATAAAAATGGCATGATCGGCTTTCGCGGCCCCGGTACCGGACCGGCTGTGGACGGGCAGGCCGGAATGATACTCTGCGCCTTGCGCGAACATCAGATGAGTGCGGATGATTCCTTTCTCAAGTCCATCTGGCCGGGGGTAAAACTCGCTATCGGCTGGCTGATGCGTCATACAGACGCACACACGGGCCTTATAAACGGATCGCAACCCAATACATTGGATGCCGTGTGGTATGGCCAGATTCCCTGGATCAGCGGGTTATATGCGGCGGCTCTACGGGCCGGGGAACTTATGGCCACCGATACCGCAGATCATGCATTTGCCGCACTTTGCGCGCGCAAATTTTCCCAGACGAAAAAATCCATTGAAAGCGAATTGTTCAACGGTGAATTTTTCATACAAAAAGCGGATCCCGCTCATCGCCATGATATTGGCACCTACCAGACTTCCTTTACTGAGCAGGTGCATGGCCAGACCTGGGCCTGGCAAATCGGCTTGGGACGTGTATTTGACCGCGACAAAACAATCCTCGCCCTGCAGGCCATTTACAAGTACAACTTCACCACCAATGTCGGACCCTTTCGCATGGCCAATCCGGCGGGGCGGCCTTACGCCCTCGCTGGTGACGGTGGATTGATTCTGGCCACCAATCCACGGAATTTGCCCAAACCTTTCGGCGTGGAATCGGCATGGCAGGCGGAATATTTCCAGGAATGCATGAGCGGCTTTGAACATCAGGTCGCCAGTAACATGCTCGCGGAGGGACTGCTGCTGGAAGGACTGGCCATTACGCGAGCCATTCATGATCGCTACAGTGCCAGACTTCGCAATCCCTTTAATGAAATTGAATGCAGCGATCATTATTCCCGGTCCATGGCCAGCTATGGAACGTTTATCAGCATCTGTCGTTATCAATACCATGGACCGAAGGGGCATATTGGCTTTGATCCGCAACTGCGCCCGGATAATTTCAAGGCGCCGTTCACCACCGCCAGCGGCTGGGGAACTTTCACCCTGCGCAAAACCGCGGCGGGGCGAAAAGCGGAATTTCATTTGCGTTGGGGAACGCTGAATCTGGCAACCATTTCTTTGCCCGCAGGGAAATTTGCCGGAGTTTCTGTCATTCTTAATCGAAAACAGATTGCAGCAAATCTTATCCATGAACCGGATGGCATTCGAATTAAGCTTGGGCGGCAAGTGAAATTGCAGGCTGGGGATGTTTTGTCCGTCCTGCTTGCATAAGGGAAAGGATGATCGCCGCGTCCTTCGGGATTTGTCGCTTCGACACCGCTGTTTGGTGAATGCAGGAAATGGATACTCTCGCGGGTATAGGCCACAGCAGTCACATGCAGCAGCGGCTGCTCCGACAACTCTAACGCGGACCTTTCTTGTTCATGATGCCCTCGTTTTTTTTCACAGAAGGGATGCCCGCGGCATTCTGCCCGGCATACGCTTCCTGAATCATGAAAGCCCCCAGCAAATCCCAGCTTTTAAAGAAGCCATCATTTTGGCCGGTGCCGGTATTCGGGTTATACGTTTCGTGCATTCCGCCGGTTGCTTGGATATCGTGTAACAGCGTATCCGCCGTGTCCCGGGCCAGAAGTCTCGCTTGCGAAGCGTAGCCGTAATTCATTAAGCCATGCATGACCATGTAATCGGTAACTATCCAGATAGGTCCCTGCCAATACCCATGAACCGGGTGGTAAAGCGGACTTTCCGGCGCAAGGCTGCGTATTCCGAAAGGTGTCCAGAACTCACGCGGATTAAGCACATAACGCGTGATCATAATTTGCGCCTGCCGTTTTGTGGCCACATGTGCCCAAAGCGGCACCAGGTTGGTCCATTCCGGGACTCGGATAAATGCGCCTGTACGACTGTTCCGGTTGTAAAATGTACCGGCCTTGTTGTCCCATAACCGCTTTTGAATCAGCGCTTTGAGCTTCGCGGCATGCCGCTTATAGCGCTGAACATCAGCGGGTTTTCCCAGCAGGCTCGCCAGGTCCGCCATCGCACGATATTCGCGGTAAATGTAACAGGCCAAATCCACGCCTTCCGTGCCGTCCGCCGGTACGCTGATAATCGCGGCACTGTCATCCACCCCGCTTTCCACACCGTCAAACCATGTAAACAGCCGGTCGGGCGATCGTCGGGCATGTCGCCAATACCACAGCGTATCGGCAAGACGCGGATAATAAGGCCTTAGCCAGGCTGCGCTGTGCAATGTCAGGCTTGCCCGGAGCGCCATTTGTGCAAGAAATGGCTTGCACATTTCGGGCAGTGCCCACATATGCCGTCCGGCCACTATGCGCGGAGTATATCCGCGGTAAGACCAGTGGCCGTCGGTAAAGTGAAGAAAATCCTTCACCGAACCCGCCAGGCTTTCGCCCCGATGGGCGTAGCTAAGAGCCACGCCCATAAAGTAAGTGTCCCAGTCAAAGAGTTGGAAGTAAGCGGCACCTGGAATCAGGTACTTATGATGCAACTGGCCATTAGGTTTTCGGACAATCTGTTGCCACCAGCCGGCTTTAACAATGGCCCTCTGAAGTCGATTTTGCAGCGCGTAGGCAGCCAACCGCCGACTCGAAAAGCTGGAATGGCCGCCCGTCGTCCGAAGCGTTGCCGCGGCGCGGACAATCTCGTTTTGCCCGGCCGCGCTGCGAGCCACAATGAACATTGCAAGCAGCCCAACTGCGACACGAATTATTTTTCGCTTCACGTTTATTCTCTAAATCTTAAGCTGACAGTGCGACACCCTTTCACGGCCTGACATCAGCCCTGACTCAGGACCAAGTGTACCCCCCGCACAAGAAGAAAGGCAAATCAATGGGCGATGCGAAACTCTTTCGCCCATTTCACCAGATGAATCGGATGTGCCAACGCCACGCTATAGATAAAAAGGCATTGTGACCGGCGCACTGCGTCGAACCGCGCCGACAAACGCGAAAAACGCGATTGATTGCGCCATGAATAGCGGCAACGAATCCCGCCGCAAGTTTATCCGCGGGCGGCAATAATGGGAGAAATGGAGTTGGATCGCACCCTGCGGTCGTTCCGCCGCGCCAAAAGACGCGCAAAAGTCTTATACCAATTCTCATCTAACCCATCCCATGGAAAATGTCCCATTATGTGTACCCCTGGGGTATAATTGCCGGCAAGATCGGCCATCATCTGGCCATAGTGTTTACAGAGTTGCGCCACTTGGCGCAGCCTGCGGATTGGCCGTGCGGATGAATTTTCTTTTTGGGGCAGGTGATGCCCGTTTTGGTACCAATTGTGTCGGCCGCCGGGGCGGGGGCACAGGAACCGGAGGACCGTCCGCCAATTCGCCGCGTCGCGGCCTATTTGCATTTTTCGCCTGTACAAGATATCATCAGTTAATCCGGATTAAAGGATGAATGCTATGCACATCACCGATATCTTCCAGCGCGACAGAACCACGTTCTCCTTTGAATTTTTTCCGCCCAAAAATGACCAGGTCGCTGAAACACTCTTCGCCCACATTGCCCAGCTTGAATCGCTAAAACCATCGTTTGTATCGGTAACCTACGGTGCCGGCGGGTCCACCCGCGAACTGACCCATGCCCTGGTGCTTAAAATAAAACAGCGCACCAGCTTGGACCCTGTGCCGCATCTGACCTGTGTCTGCCATAGTCAAGCTGAAGTTGCCGATATTCTGGCCCGGTATGCCCAAGCCGGTGTGGGAAACATTCTGGCTCTCGGTGGCGATGCCCCGAAAGGCTTGGCCGGCTATCGGCGTGAAGATGATGCCTTCCAGCATGCCGCTGACCTGGTTGCGTTTATCCGTCAATTTAATTTGCGCCACGCCACCGGGTTTCCGGGTACCGACCCGCGCGGCTTTGGCATAGGCGTGGCCGGTTTTCCGGAGGGGCATCCTTCCACGCCCAACCGCCTGCGTGAAATGGATTTTCTGAAAGCCAAAGTGGACGCCGGAGCGGACTATATATGCACGCAACTTTTCTTTGATAACCACGATTTTTACGATTTCCGCGAACGCTGTGTACTCGCCGGCATCAAGGTGCCGATTATCGCGGGCATTATGCCTATTACATCCGTCAGCGGCACTACGCGAATGGCCGAATTGGCACTCGGTGCCCATTACCCGGCAAAACTGTTGCGGGCCATTCAACGCTGCGGTAACGACCCGGACGCCGTCAAACGTGTCGGCGTGCAT
>JAJZOA010000314.1 GCA_021852225.1 Planctomycetota bacterium | reverse complement strand
GACCATCGCGGTATCGCACGTGGAATATGAATCCGCGGCGCGGCACTATGCCCACATCGATTGCCCCGGTCACGCCGATTTCGTGAAAAAGTTGGATTGCCACCCTTTGGGCCGTTGGCGGGCCATTCGTAAAAGCCGTCGGCCGGAACAATGCAACGCCGGGTGGCAAACAGGGGTGCGAAAGTCGGCTTCTGATGCACCGTTTGTGCCCGGGCATTGATAAGCAGACGCGATTCGCCATTCGCAGCTTTGGTTGCAAGCCCCCATAATGCGGGCACAAGTTCCGCGCGGTTGTCTGAAAGCCGCATAATCGGCACGTGCTGGCCGGGCGCAATGTTATAGCGCGGCGTCCACATTTGGTCCAGAATTAAGCCGGGTAGCGCGGCTATTACCGCGGCGGGTTGCGTTAGAGTAAATCGGCCGCACATGAAACGCTCCGGAAAGCCGGTATCACCTTGGCGCGCGAACGGTTGTAAATACCGATTCGCCGGGCCGTATAACGGGCAAAACCTGCAATCTGTGGAGGAATTCTACCAGAAGCCGTCGCTGCGCATCAGGTGCCGGAAATGCGGAATCGGGGTGCAGACCGGCCGGGGCGTCCGTCGGACCGATAAGGGGGCAGCAGTTTGACCCTTCTGCTTCGACGGGGGCGGCTCACCGTGCCGTTTCGCACCACACGGGATTTCGGGGAGAATCGGGAAATGGTTTCTTCGACGGTAACCCAGTCAATATTTTTGCTTTCAAGTTGCCGCAGGGTCATTTCGCCTTCATAGGCATCCTTCTGACCCACACATTCTTTGACGATCGCCACTTTTTGGCGGCGCTGAAGCAGCCCTAAAACAGCCATTCTTAGCGAAGATTCCAGTGGGCCGCCCACCACCAGCCATATTCCGGCTTCGGTTTCGGATAACAGCCGATCCAGACGGGGAGAATCAAACGGATTGGCATCTGGCAGGTCGAAAATATACTGTTGAGCGCTGGCGAACGCTTCGGCTGGCAGGTCGGTGCCGCAATCCAGCGGCAATTCCAGATGATTGTCCAATATTGTGCAGGGCAGTTTTTCGTAGCCATGGCTGGAGGGTGCACAGACGGCTTTGTTGTGAGATGGGTCCAGGTGAGCCACGGTATGCAATCGGGTACTGATGACCGGGAAGTGCATTCCGCTGAACCAGGTAAACAGGCGGTTCATGGCAGATGGGAACGAGCTTGCGAGCCTTAAAGGATAGCTGCCACCTGTTTCAAACAAATCGCATTGCGTATTGATGTCCAGCAAAGCTGGGCCATGAATGGCAGTCATAATACCGCCCCCTTTTTGCAAACCCGCGGCAACAAGTCGCGGCTGACAACCGGCAAAAGGCTATTCCTTTCATCGGCCATACGGTCCGTATAACTATACGCAGGATATTGAGAACTGTTGAGGAAAATTTTAATTTAAGTAAAAATTTGGCTTTTATGAGAAACAGACGTGCGGATGGCCGCAGCGGCCCGGCCGCAGGGGAATTAAACAAGGCGGCATCCCGGCCAGTATGGTCGGCACCTGCCGCCGCCACCAGATTCTGGCCAGTCGGAATTCGCGGGACGTTTACAAAAAGGTCTGGGAAGCCACGGCGGTGCGGGCGGCGGTCAGGCGATACGTCGGAGAATCTTCTTGTCCTTGAGGAAATCGAAGTGAGCGGCGAGGCGATGGGCTATTTTCTCTGTGCGGAGCAAAACGCCAGCTTCAATGTTTCGTTTGTGAGCGGCGGCGGTAAAGTTGGCTGACGAGATCCATGCAACCTTGCGATCGGCGATGATACATTTCGCGTGCAGCGATGCCCGCGTGGTCGACGAATGATCCAATGACGCGGGAAAATAATAGACTGCTGGGAGCGGTGCGGATTGGGGCCACTGCTCGCGCCTAAGCCGGTCGAGGAAACTGGCTACAAGTTCCCGCTTAGGCTGGGTATTCCCGGGTGGTCTTTGGATGTCAAGAAACATCTCCACGCCCAGCGTCGGTTTCTTTTTCATGTTGTTGGCCAATGATTTAAAAACTGTTTTACCCTGGTGGACGGCGTAGCCCACGACCATCACACAGTGCGCCGCCTGAGAGAATAATTCATCCACGACCACCAACGTATCGCGGCTGGCAATCTCGACGGAATCCGGGCCCGAAAGCACCAGGTCGATGACCTCTTCGGGTGATGGCCGGGATCGGCGATCAGCAATAATCATCTCAAGAATTTCCGCGATATTTTTGCGGTCAAGTCCAGTTGCGGTAAGCTCGCTCAGGGATTGGCCTATGGCGAGAATCTGATCGGCGGGTACCTTTGCTGACAACATGGAGGCAGGAAACGGCGGGAAAGGTTGGCTGCCCCGCAGAGCGACGACTATGTCTTTGAGTACGGATGTCGTAACATCGGCCCAGATCGCATTTTTCATAGGGTGCCTATACCTGAAAAAATTCCGCGCCGACCTGCTCCACAGTGGGAACCACCAGCGAGCGGTCAAGAAAATCGTTAAATTGCTCGCAGCAGGTTTCGGAAATCAGCAGACAGCCGTGACAGGCAGCTCCCTGAAGGTAACGCTGAAACTCCTTGTTTTGCGGATTGTGCTGGGCACAAACCGGATCATTGGAGCAGAGTTTGCCGGCCTCAAGTGAATTGTGCACTTGCTGGGCGATGCGCCGACCCGCTTCAACCAGCCCGCCCAGAGTACCCTCGGAATCAGAGGAGCCAGTGTAAAGTAGAGCTCCATAACCGGTGCGTTCCGAGCCGTAAATGCGTTCACGGATGGCGCTCGAAGAGTAGCCGCATTCAAGGGATATTTCCGTAATCAGCAGATGAGCCAGCGAATGCAGCATGATGTACGCCGCCCCGGGGAAGATTCGGCCGGAAACGTTGTGCTCTTTTTTCCAGAGCGTAAAGCCGTTTTCGAGTTTTTCCTGTTGCTTTTGGACCGCGGAATTCTTCAGCCACGTCTGGACAGCTTCCCGACGGAACTGAATAAAAATGCCCTCGCCGGGATTTTCAACGGCGGGAATCCACGTAACCTCGCTGGCTAATGCGGCGGGCGTTACGCCGATTTGCAATTCACCGTCCATATCCACGCCGGCGGATTCAAACCGGGTAAAGCCCGTCAGGGAAATAACTTCCCGCAGGCGGTGGATTAATACGACGCGCTCAATGGGTTGCATCCATGGCTTGTCCCAGTATATCCGGGGTAGCGCGCGGGCAATAAAGTTACCGTGCGGGGTGTCGTGGTATTCCCCTTCCTGACTGGAGGCCAGAATACGGAATTCCTCTTCTTTTATTGAGGCGGTGGGCTGGGCATCAGTATTCTTTCTGCGTTTAATTTCTTCCATGATCTGCTCAGCGGAATAATCAGCCAGCACGGCCTTGGCCCGCGGCTTTTTTCGCATTTCATATTCCAAATCCTCCAGGCAATCCACAGACTCCAATATGTCGCGCCATACCTGGCTGACGGCGGCAGCCAGGCGTTCATTTTCTGTTGGCAGAGAGATGACGGAAAATGGCATGGGCAGGTAGGTGTTGCTGGCACTGCGAACAAGCAGGCGATTCTTATTATTGCAAGTCTCGTATTTTTGCCGCCCCAGCCACGGGCGCTGACCGCCGCAGTTGCCCAGCGCACCGGGCGTGGCGGCGTCAATCATGCGTCGTTGAGCACCACATTCGCACCGGACCTCAATGGCAGAAAGATCGGTGCTGGCACCGTATTCGTGTATCCAAAGCTGCTGCAGACATTTATTCTTTCCGCGATGGACGAAATAGCCCCAATTAATATCCGAGATATGTCCGCGGGGGCAGGCGCAGACAAATCGGATCGGAGTGGTATCCAGCTTTTTTCCGCCTTCGATTTTGTATTTTCCATTTTCCAGATCGCTTAGATGAACCAGGCGACGGGCACCGATGTTTTGTTGCCCGGCGGCAAGCGTGCGGTCAATTTCTGTAAGAAACCATTCGGGAAAAATAAAAGCCCTTACGCCGTTGGTGCCATTTTGGATATTGTCCTCATGTGCCGGCGGGGCGTAGAGCCTGAGGCCTGGAACATTGAGGAACTTGGCAACGGCGGCGGCCAGGCGTGGCTCATCAATTTCTGTGGCGACACTGCGGTCAAGTCTCCAGTACTCCAATCCGGCAATGATGACGGAACACCTGGGCAGATCCAGCATGGCACCGGGGCCAAAAGTGGTAATAAGCTGGCGTTGGCGCAATTGGCTTTCCGGCCATTGTGGGCGGGTGGTGGTCATGACGGTGATCCTCCGAAGTTATTGGTTTGCAACCAGATATCAACAACCGGCTCAACATCGCGCAGGGATCGATTGGCACGGAAATTTCTGTGGCGCGGAGGAAGATTGGCGAGTTCAGGATCAAGAAAATCGCGCAGAAGCGGCTGGCCGGTTTCATTCTCCCGCTTTTGGTAGACCAGAGTGCTGCGGTGATCGGTAGCCGCTTCCTTGGCGATGGTAAACCAATCATCCAGCAGGGAATCGACGCGGGCGGCGACGCGATCACGGAATTCCTGCAG
>JAJZOA010000313.1 GCA_021852225.1 Planctomycetota bacterium | reverse complement strand
TATAGGAACAAGAATGGATTCCGCTAAATCCCATGAAAGCGGGCCGGAAAGGCGAATAATGCCCCGCCGCGCCGCCCCGGGCGGTGAACTGATGGCGGCAATGGTGTCGGTCGTCAACATACTTCCGTAAAGTCTACCCGAATAAGCCGCGGCGCGGTGTGGGCCCGCCGCGCTATAAACAGCCAATCCTCTGTTATATTAACAAGCAGGTCTGCTTCTTCTATAAAAACGATGCGCATGCCACCGAATCATTTCCAGGATTTTACGTGTATGGCGAGTCGCTTCATGAATCAACACGATTTGTTGCCACGGCGGGATTGGGTTTGCCGCCTTTGTGTCGCAATCCGTGATGCGACGCGGCTTGGCGTATAGCGTATCGAGCATAAATAGCGCGGCATGCCAATTGTCTAATATAAACTGCGAGGGCGGCAAAAATGACTGCGGGTCTTCAGGCGGCATGTATTTACCATCCCCATGGAAGGCGGATTCGGCAGACCCCAAATGCGTTTTCTGACGTGGTTCGCTTGGCGGTGCCGGGTTTGGCGGGATATTATCCTGATTGCCGGTCGGAATGGTCGGCCTTACAATGACAGGTCGGTTTTGTGGAGTGTGCATGCAGCTTTCAAAGCGAACGCAATATGGTCTGCGGGCATTGGTCTGTCTTTGCGAGTTTTATCCGAAGGGATATTTGCAAACCAGGGAACTTGCGGCGCGTGAAGGACTGCCGACCAAATTTCTGGAATCCATATTGTCCGCGATGGCCCGCGCAAAATTTCTTTCTTCCAAAATCGGTGCCACCGGTGGCTATCGACTGGCAAAAAACCCGCGGGAAATTATGATTGGCGAAGTCATTGCCCGGCTGGAAGGCAAAAAGCTTCTGCAGGAGGCGGACAGCCCGGCCGCTGAAGATCAGCGACCCGGCGAAATAGCCGTTGATATTCTTCAGTCACAGTTGTCCAACGCCATCGGCGGCGTGCTGGAATCCACCAGTCTTGCAGGGCTGGTGGATATGGTCGGGCAGCGAAGCCGCGGTGGACAGATGTACTATATATGAACAAACCGCCTGAAAAACCTTTCCGTCCAGTTGTTGGCGCCACCATGCCGCCGGTGCCGGTGGTAGCGCCCGCAAAAGAATCGTTGGGCAAGCATTTTGGTTCGGTATTCATTGGCGGACTCGTCGCCCTGATTCCGTTCTTTGTGACGCTTTACATCCTGAAACTTTTGTACGCGGCGGCGACATGGCTGTCGTTTCCCGTGGCCCAGTGGATGGTTACACATTTTCTACCCCAGTCCAAACATGGCGCATTGGCGGGAGAACTTATTTCCGCCATTCTTGCCGTGATTCTGTTTCTGGTCATTGTATATGCGATCGGATTTCTATCCACGCGTGTGATTGGCCGCAAACTGCTGGATATGCTGGACCATTTCATTGAAAATCTGCCATTGCTCAAGGGCATTTACGGCACCACCAAACAGGTGATATCCGTATTCCGGCAGGGTGGCGGCGGTGCCGGCTTTCAGCGCGTTGTGCTGCTGGAATTTCCGCGGAAAGGACTCTGGACGCTCGGTTTTGTAACCAATGAAATTACCGATTCATCATGCGGCAAAAAATATGTTTCCGTATTTATTCCCATGACTCCCAATCCGACCAGCGGCTTCTTCCAGTTGGTGGCCTGCGATGAAGTCCGCGATACAGACTGGACCGTGGACCAGGGCATCAAAATAGTTCTCAGCGGCGGGCTGCTGGCCCCACGTGAAATGGATTTTGGCAAGCCGGCATGTCCGGAGGCTTCGATCGCTCCGGCGCTTAACAATTAATGAAAGTCGCCTGGCCGCAAGCCGCCATACTCCGCAAACTGATCCCTTGCCGAATGGCGGTCAGACCAGAGTTTTTCCAGTCAGCCGTTCCAGCACCCGCAAGGTTGATTTTTCCGGTGAACGCATCGCCTGCACCGGCAACAGATACGTTTGTTCCAGCAGATACTGTCCGGCATCTACCGCGTGCAGCACTTCATCGGTAAAACAGAGCCAGGTTCCCTGCGCTGGAAAACTGAACGGAAACTGTGGGCAGGTTTTCTGATACTGCTCGTCCATTTTTGCCATATCGTGCAGGTGAAGCATGTAATGGTCGAACAGAGTGCGGCGGCTGCGGGTGACGCGCAGCAGATGCAGCAGAGGAAGTGAACCGGGAAACGGCTGGGGCACCTTGTCCACAAATTTTTTGGCGAAAGCTTCAAATGGTTCGCCGACACGCCAGTCGCGTCCTTTGCCATTCGGGTTAACGTTGCAGAACACGCGTATAATTCGCTGCCCCCCCACCGGTCGGGCGGGAAACTGGTCTGGATGCAGGCGGGTATCATCTTTGGTTATTTTGCTGACGCGTCCTTTAATTTCCACCGGCCGGTAGCTGGTACGGCGCCGTTTGATGAGGTTTTGGTATGTTGGAAACAGGTTGTTCATTAACGACCTGGTGGCATCCGAATAGCGTTGCAGCATTGCCGCAAGGTCGCGTTTGTCCGCTCCTTCGCCTTCCATGCCCTGTATTTTTCCGCTGGCGGAATCGTAGCTTATATTTTTGGCGCCGCCGTCGCTCCAGTTGGGGGTCAGGAACCGCTTTTCCGCATCGGTAAATGGAAACGTCAGTTGTGGCAGAAAAACCACCCGCCCGGCTTCCAGAGCGTCCGTGGCCTGCTGCTGCTGCGTCGGGGAAAACGGGCCATTAAAGTTCGTCGCGCTTACTTCAAATATCTGATCCATCACACTGCTGCTCCAAAAAGAGTGCCTTCTGTCCGGTATTGTAGTGGCAGTTGAAAAAAAATGAATCAATGCGGTTGGCATAGCGTAAAAGCCGCCAGTAAGGGTCCGCAATCGGTCATTTTGGCATGCGGCGATCGTAAATTGACGTAACGGACATCAACCTGTAGTCTAGATAATCCGGCCAATGGCCTTGGCTATTGGAGAGATGTCCGAGTGGCTTAAGGAGCACGATTGGAAGTCGTGTGTGGGGGAAACCTCACCGTGGGTTCGAATCCCACTCTCTCCGTTTTTCCCGGGGTGGGAAACGGGTAAGGGGGCGTGGCGGGCACCCATGCATCATTCGCGCCAATCTGCCGCACCCTACCATCCACGACAAATCGGGTTATAGTATTGATAAATCTGTTTCGGGAAATGACCTGTGGCTGATCCAACCATTATCTGTCCGAAATGTGGCACCGAGATAAAACTCACCGAATCACTGGCTGCGCCGTTGGTTGCAGCGACACGCAGGGAGTTGGAAGAAAAGATTGCCCGCAACAATTCAGAAGTTGCCCGGCGCGAGGCCGCCATCAAGGAAAAAGAGGCGGCGCTTACGGCATCCCAAGCCACGATTGACCAGCAGGTGGCGGCCAAGCTGGAACTTCAGCGGGCCACCATTGCCGCCGAAGAGGCGAAAAAGGCCAAACTATTACTATCCAATGAACTCAAGCAAAAGGCTGACGAAATCACCAATCTTCAGGCGGTGATGCAGGACCGCGATGCCAAGCTGGCGGAAGCCCAAAAAGCCCAGGCGGAATTGATCCGCAAGCAACGTGAGCTTGATGATGCCAAGCGAGAGATGGAATTAAATATTGAAAAGCAGGTGCAGGCGGGCTTGGGGCAAGCCCGTGATAAAGCCCGCAAAGACGCGGAGGACAGCCTGAAACTGCTGGTCATGGAGAAGGACCAGAAAATAAACTCCATGCAGCAAAAGATCGAAGAACTCAAACAAAAAGCTGAACAAGGTTCCCAGCAATTGCAGGGTGAGGTGCAGGAACTGGAATTGGAAAGCACACTCCGCGCCAAATTCCCCCGCGATACCATTGAACCGGTGCCCAAAGGTGAATTCGGCGGCGACGTATTACAACGTGTTTTCAATTCCGGTGGCCAAGCCTGCGGAACAATTCTGTGGGAAGCCAAACGCACCAAAAATTGGACAGACAGTTGGCTGACCAAATTGCGTGATGACCAGCGGACGGCCAAGGCTGAGATATCCATAATCGTTTCCAAAGTATTGCCCAAAGATGTGGAAACCTTTGATTTAATTGATGGCGTATGGGTCACATCAACGGCTTGCGCGTTGCCGGTGGCCATGGCCTTGCGGCAATCGCTGATGGAACTTGCTGCCGCCCGGCAGACCGGCGAAGGCCAGCAAACCAAGATGGGCATGGTATACGATTATTTGACCGGTCCGCATTTTCGCCAGCGTGTGGGAGCGATTGTGGAAGCATTTACATCCATGCAGGACGATCTGAATGCCGAGAAAAAGGCCATAACCAAGCAATGGGCTAAAAGAGAATCGCAAATTGAACGAGTGATGCAGGCAACAGTCGGCATGTACGGCGATTTACAAGGCATCGCCGGTAAAAGTCTTAAGGAAATTGAGGGGCTGGATGTAAAGGCATTAGGTGAAGAGAGTGCGGGAAATACCAAAGATCGATCGAATTAGATAGGTTCGCTGCAATCACAAACGGGGAATCGTGTTTGCGGTCGTTTTTTTTTTGGGGGGGGGCCGATGCCGTCGTACC
>JAJZOA010000195.1 GCA_021852225.1 Planctomycetota bacterium | reverse complement strand
GTATGATGCCCAGTTGGAGGGCGTCGGAAGTTGTTCTGTTCAAGGAGAGTTATATGAAGTGTTCTGCATTCCGATGGTCAAAAATTGTGTCTGTGGCGGTGGTCGCTGCCGTCGCCGGGTTCGGCCTGCTTTATGCCGATGCCGCCCAAGCCAATGTTGTTATTGATAATTTCAGCCAGGATACGGTCGGAACTGCACCAACGGAAGTTGACGCGTGGAGTGGCCAGACACTGTCCATAGTGAGTTCCGGTACTGCGGATGGGAACATGCTGCAGGTGAGCGTTCCGCAAAATTCACAATACTACGCCGGTCTGCAATTTCAAACTCCCGGGTTTACCGCCTCCAACTGGGCATCATACCAGGATATCTCGTTTGATATCCTTTTTCCAAATACCACTGGCTCCACGCTCTATCCGGGGAACAGTCTGACAATTGGTGCGATGGGGTGGCAGGGATCTGCCGGAAGCAGTGAACCAGGCCTTTCTCCTTCTGTCACCGTTAGTATTCCCGCTTCAAATCCCGATTCTACCCTTGTCTCTGAGACAATTCCTTTAGCCGGTATTACCGCACCGGCAAGCGGGCAGAGCTATCTGCAATTCCTGCTCAACGCATATCCCAATTGGAATGGCGGCACGTCTGGTCCTTGGGCATTTGACATCGGAAATATCCAGTTTACCAACCCCGCCGCGGCACCCGAACCCGCATCGCTGGCCGTCATTGGCCTTGGCGGCGCGGCTTTGCTACTTGTTGGTCGACGCCGTCGCACGGCCTGACGCATTTTCGTGAAAATCCACGTTGCTCAAACGGTGTCGCGAATGTGATACGCAAGGGCGGAATTCGATGGCTAAAGCCTCGGATTTCGCCCTTTCTTCGTTGAAATTCGTTGGCGATTTCCTGTTCTAAAATGGGGCTCCGTTAAGCGCGAAAGTTCACTAGCCGGTTACCAGAGTCGGCCGAAAATGCCGCCACCACAATTCCAGCATCAATAGTGAAAACATCCGATGCGTATGATCCTGTGCGCCCGTCCGCTGGTCGGTCAGCAGCGACTCGGCAAAACCCGAAGCGGTAATTCTAGCGGTAAGGGAATTCGGGCCACACACTATCGCCTTCCAGTCTTCAGACAGGGGCCCGGCCAGCCACTTGCCGACTGGCGCGGCAAACCCATGCTTGCGGCGCCGCCAGATTTCCGTCGGCAGCAAACCCCCAAATGCCCGTCGCAGCGCCAGTTTTCCCCGGCGGAAATTCAAAATGTCCTTGTCAGGCAGATTGTTGGCGAATTCCACGATTCGATGATCCAGAAAGGGACTTCGCACCTCCAGCCCGCAGGCCATCGACGCACTGTCCACTTTCCACAACACATCGCCGGGAAGATAGTGCGACTGGTCCAGCACCATCATTCGGCGAAAAGCCGCAGCCGTGCCATCTTGCGCGATCCGCCAATTCCGTGCCGGGGACCCGTCGGACAGACCGGGGAAACAGCAGTGCAGCGTTTCCGCTGGAAATATTTCCATCAGGCAGCCATAGCCCGCCAGAATATCCGGGCTGCCGGTGGCGCGCTTCAGACGTTCGAGTCTCGGTCGGCGGGAGACGCATTTGAGCATACCTGCGCCGCACCGCGTCATGGTCGGCCATTTTTCCAGCATATCCACCGCACGGTACCGGTCATACCCTCCAAAAAGTTCATCGGCTCCGTCGCCGCTGATGGCGCAAGGTGCCAGCTTGCGGGCGCAATTTGCGACATAGTAGGTAGGCAGAATGGATGAATCCGCAAATGGCTGCCCCAGCGTCATCTGCATCAGCCAGTCCAGCGTGTCAATTGATCCGTTCATCGGTTCAAGAGTAAACGACTGATGCTGGGATCCAATATAACGCGCCACTTGTGCCGCATGGCTGCTTTCATCAAAATCGGCATCGGAAAACGCCACATTTATCGTACAAACAGGCCTGCCTCCGACTTTCCGCCGGACTTTTTGCATGAGCGCTGCAATAATGCTCGAATCGATTCCACCTGACAGAAAACACGCAATCGGAACATCCGCTTCCAGTTCAGATTCCACAGCGTCGCCAAGCAGTTGGCCTAATGAATGAACGATATCAGCCGCCGAACCGGCGTGCCCATCCGCGTTTAACCGTGGCCGCCAGAACACTTCCTGCCTGATGCCTGACCGTGCGGCCAGCAGCCAGCTTCCTGGTGTCAGTTGCCATATATCTTCATAAATAGTATCTGGCGGTGGCAAGTAACCATGAAAAAGATAGGCGGCCAGTTTGTCTGTTGTGACCCGCCGCGGAATGTCCGGCCACGCCAGCAGGGCTGGCAACGTACTGGCGAATGCGAGTTGATCTTGTCTGGCATGATAGAACAGAGGCTTCTGGCCCATGCGGTCGCGCGCCAGAAAAAGCGAATCCGCCGCCCGGTCCCACAAGGCGAATGCGAACATGCCCAGCAGTTTTTCCGGCAGACGCGTCCCCCATTCCCGCCAGCCGTGAACCAGTACTTCCGTATCACTGTGATCGGTTATAAATTGATGCCCCGCACGGGAAAGTTCCTGCCGCAATTGGCGATGATTATAAATCTCGCCGTTGAATACGACTTGTACTGAGCCGTCAGCATTGGCCATTGGCTGGCCGCCGCCGACAGGATCCAGAATCGCCAGCCGCCGGTGTACCAGCGTGCAGGACCGCGGTGCCGCGGCGGTGAATCGACCCGCGCCGTCCGGACCGCGGTATTTGAGCAGTTTATCCACCGCGTCGGCGGCTTCGGCGGTATTTTGTGCCGCCCCGACGGTCCATTGAATCAATCCCGCGATGCCGCACATGACTTCCGTTTCACAAAAGTGTCGATTGCAATTTTCGGTTTTTGAATTGAAGCGTGATCTGCTGGGTGCCTTGGGCAAAATTCAACAGCGTGTGGCCAAGGCATTCCTTGCGCCAGCCGCGCATCACTGAATGTCCATCGACCGCCGATCCGGAAAAGACCGCGTCCGCCAGCGCCAGAACCTGACTTTGCGATGTTACCACCCCTGTGCAGACAGACTGGCCAAGGCAAATGCTCTGAGCCGCGGCCCACAGCGATTCTCCAAACACCCGGCTTTCCGGCGTGTCCAGTGGGTCCGGGTCCGGTTGCGGATAGCTGCTTTCTTCCATCTGGCGGATCGCTTCAATCAGTTCCAGTATAGCCGGTCCATAGCTGCGCGCTTCCGGACGCGGGAAATCTTTAATCTGATTGAACTGCGGCAGGTGCCGCGGCAGAAGTTTGGCGATGTCGCGCAGCACATTGTCCGGCATTAATGTGCGGGCCGGCATATTGTGTTCAAACGCAAGTTGTTCTCGCCAGGCGGTCAGTTCGCGCAGAACCGCAAGCTGCACGGGACGCATCGATTTCGCTGTTTTGATTTTCCGGTATAGTTCGCGCGGCTGCAGTGGGGCCGCGGCCGACTCGCACAGCTCGTCGCAGGCCATCTGCGCCCAGTGCGTGCGGCCGGTTTCCTTAAGAATCCGGTCAATCCGCTGGTGTATCAGCGGCAGATACCGCACATCATCCACGGCATACTCAAATTGCGCCGGTGAAAGCGGGCGTCGGCTCCAGTCTGAATACGTATGCGCTTTTTCCAGGTCCACGCCGCAAAAATGGCTGACCAGTTTGCCATAAGACAGTGGATATCCCACACCGATCTGTCCGGCGATAATCTGAGTGTCAAACATATTGGCGGGGGTCAGTCCGCCTATGTGATGCAGGATTTCCAGGTCCTGCTGACCGGCATGGCAGATTTTGACAATTGCCGGATCCGCCACCAGCTTCAGCAGCGGCCCCAGATCGCCGCCCGCTTGGGGGTCAATCAATTCCACCCGCTGGGTGGTGGAAACCTGAATCAGACAAAGGATCGGCACATAAGACGTTTCCCCGATAAACTCCGTATCCACGCCAAATGCTCCGGCACTTTGCAAGTGGTCGCACAGCCGCGCAATGTCTGCGTTGCTGGTAATAAGCGTCCCGGGTGTGCGCGGCAGCGATGTGGTTTCTGAATGCTCCATTCCCTATATCTTCGCCGTAACCGCACCATAGGGCAACCCTGCCGGGTGCCACCCTTAAATTATATCTGCCAATGTTTCCAGTGCTCGGTCAATCCTGATTTGCAGGTGTGAGAGATCACCCGACCGGCAGTGCGTCCATCAATTGCCTTTATCCTCCAATGGCGGGTCGCTAAAACCGGCCACAGGGCCGCTTTTGTGCGGGTGCGTCCTGTTGGCCTTCATTATTATCGCCAAGAAGCAAGCAATTGCAGATACCTCAAATGGCGCATTTGGTCGGCACCCAGGGCGGATTCCACCCCGCGGTTACGCGCGGTGACCGATGCGGGACTCTCATTTTTGGCCAAAGCGGCGGCAGATTTTATCTGGTATCGTATAATTCCCACATGATGACCGCCCCGGAAAATGTTGACGCTTCGCCTTCTGTTGCGCTGGAACGTTTGTCCACGCCTGTTCCGGAATTTGCCTGCGTGGCACTTGACCAGGGCATTGATCGGCTGCTGGACTATCGCATTCCGCCGCACTTAGTCGCGGTGGCTGCTGTGGGTCGGCGGGTGCAGGTGCCACTGGGCCGGCGAACTATACCGGAAA
>JAJZOA010000238.1 GCA_021852225.1 Planctomycetota bacterium | reverse complement strand
CTAACGGCGGGTTTAAGGAGTCGTCGAATTTTGTGCAGCGCGGTTACCAAGTTTACTTCACCAGTGATGAGCCGGGCCTCCAGGTCGTTAAGCACCAGTCCGTCAATCTGTTTAAGACTTTTCAGAAATTCAGCTGTGTAGCTTTTTATCCACAGGTCACGCGTATCGGATACGACCAGCTTGGGTTTTTTAATTTGAGAAAGCAACTGCATCTGCAAGGCCGGATGCGTGGCGGCCAGGAATACGACTTTGGAATCGACAAATGGCGCTGGAACCGTCGGCGTCTTTTCGCCCAGCACATTTATTTCCACAGCCGTGGTTGTGGCTTCATTCATGGTGGTGTCATAACGACCGGCCCAGCGGAACGTTTTGCTGCCAACGCGGCGTTCCAGACCGCGCGTGTCAATGTTCGGGTGGTCAAACGCGCGGTTCATGCGTTTGGGAAAATCGTCGCCCACCACGGCCACCAGGCGCACCTTGCCAAACGCGGCGGCGGCCCAACTGAAGTATACGGCTGATCCTCCAATGACATCATTAACTGACCCATGAGGCGTGGTGACAGTATCAATTCCAACGGATCCGGTTACAAGAAGTGACATGGCAATCCTTAAATAAAGCTACCAATTCCAATCGGCTGGTGCGCGGTGCCGAATTCCGACCGCGGCGCTTAAGCGCAACAACATCGCCGGCCGATTAATTTACACCAATTTACGATATTCCGCCGCCAGTTGGTGAAAATAATGCAAGACATCATCCAAACGGGAGCGTTTGTTACGCCGCAGCCACATATCCCGATACAGCTTTTGCAGTTCCTTAATGTCCGATAGAAGCTGCCTTGCCATGGCACGATCTGCGGCATCCGGAGAATTGGGGACGGCTGGATTCAGTGGAAGCAACGCGATGCGCAGCTTCGTGCGGCAAAGTGTGTGCTCAATCAGGCGAGCAGTCAAGTAAAGCTCATCCAGAGCGGGACTATCCACCAGTCGCAGTGGCGGAGGAAGTTGCGTGGCCTTGCGCGCCATCTGCCGCATTGCCGCCAGCGCTGTTATATGCCGACCGATTCGGCTGATTTCGCGGGCCAAAGCCGGTGGCTTCACCATTTGCAGAAATTCGGTTTTTTCCCATGGTTCACGAAACAGTTGCCAATCCAGTGAACTGTTGGGCAGTGGACTTTTGGAAATGCGCTGGTATACATTTCCCAAATCCGCGGAAATTTTTACCCATTGGCCTTGCGGATCAAGTGGCAAAATCCGGCCCAGAAGTTTACAAAATGCCGTATCCGGCTTTTGCTCAGCGTTCCATGCCACTGCTGCACCATAAGCCAGCGGCAACAGGCTTACGGCGGGCAACTGCTGATGACCGTAATCTCCCCAGTCGGTCAGCAAAAGTCCTGAGGCCAAATGCCGCGTACCCGCGATGGCGGCGGCGCGGATATTTTTCAGTGCATTGTCGGTTCGGCCTCCGATGGATTGCCAAGTGGAGGTGCCGGGACATACATAAAACTTTCGGCCGCATTCGGCGAATAGTTTCCCATGGTCGTCAAACGGGTGGTCGGCGGCGTATCCCCATTCAAGCAGCACCGCATCGCGGGGCAGTTTAGCGATAAGCTCCGGATGGTTAAAAATAATATCACCCCAGAGCTGAATGGTTTTCCAGCGTTGCCGCGCCAGTTCGGCACAATAATTTACCCAGCGAATATACAAGCCACCGATTCGCTTTTTTTCGGCCAACGGGCTGAACGGTCGCGCGCCCCTGCTTCTGGATCTTCCCAAACCCAAATCCCAGGATTCATCGCAACAGATGTTAAACTGGCCGGAGGTAAAATTCGGCAGATATTGGTTGTACATATCAGCAATTAAGGCTTTTGCGGCGGGATCCGTCGGACACAATGTCCATGGGTCCTGGCTCCAGGTTTTTATTCCCTGGCTGCGTAGTTGTTCCGGTTCCACTTCGGCCAAATGACGGTAACGCGGCAGGCGCAGAATTTTATCAAAATGCCCCAGCGATGTCAGCGATGGCACAAAATCAATGCCATTGCGCCGGCAGGCGCGGTCCACGGCTTTAATATCCGCAGCAGTCAGCGGTGTGGTATCGGCATACATGTCCGCATGATTTTTAAATTCAAACACATTTTCCACATACAGCTGGAATTCGTTTATTTTCCACTCGGCCAGTCGTTCGACCATTGCCAGCAGTTCCGCCCGTTTAGGGACTTTGCCACGGGAAACATCAAGGTAATAGCCACGGTGGAAAAAATTCGGCCAGTCGCGAATTGTCATCCTGGGCCAGCGATTCTGATTCCAACGGGCCAATTGACAAAGTGTTTGAACGGCACAAAGCAGGCCGTCGACATCGGTGGCCGACGCGCACGCGCCCGCCGCTGTAATATCTACTGTATAACCATGGTATTGCCCGGCGGCGGGATGATCACCGATTTTCAGGCTGATTTGCGCAGAGACGGATGCACGTTTGGCCGGCCCGAAGACGACTGTCCAACCGCTTTTACGGGGGTTAAGAATTCGGCAGAGCTTTTTGGCGGCATGCAACACCGAAGTCCGGCCACGATCATCAGATTCCAGGAAAATAATTCCCCGGCGAGGAATGGCCCAATAGCCTTTTGACGGGCGAATGTGTTTTGGACACGGGAGCAAAGGAATATCACGCATGGGTCACGGGCGGCAATCTTAATTGCAGGCGGGAACCGATGCAAGGCGATGGGGCAACTTAATTTTTATGGTTGTGGTCTTATTTCCCCGGCGGAACGCCGCAGGGGGCGGCGCGCATTTTCTGATTTATTTTGAGGCGAGATACCGAGCGATACGGCCTAAGCGGCCGGTTCAATGTGGCTGTTAATTTCTGCCACAGCGGGGAGTCTCATACGAATTCTATTTTCAAGTTCGCTGACTGCGGCATGGGCCTTGGCTACGGAATCCACAGCGGGGAATTCGACATGGAAGCTCAGGTAAAGCCGCCCATCAATGTTAAATGCGTGCACTGCATGAATCTTCAGATTAAGGCTCTGTGCCAGCGAATAAACCATGTCCACCGGCCCCTGATCGGCCGGGCCGGGTTCAACGTGCACGGTAATGTCAATTCCAGGATCGATTTCCGCAGCGGCCATTTCGACCAGCGTGGCGATGCGATGGCCTTCCTGAATGGTCACCTGGGGGTCAACAAGAATGGTGACGTCGACAAACCGGCGGTTGCCAGCCTGCCGGGCACGCACACGCGGGACATCGGCGACCCCGATAACGCGGCGGAGAGCCTGCTGCAAACGGTCTTCCAGACCGGCTGGCGCGCGGTCCACCAGCACGTCGATCGCCTGACGACCCAGGCGAACTCCCGCAAGGATCATGACGCACGCAACCACAATCGCTCCAATACTGTCGGCCAGAACAAAATGCGGACCGCCGAAGCGAACCAGCATAAGGCTGACCAGCACCACAGCGCTGCTAAGCAGGTCCATACTGAAATGAATACTGCTGGCGGCCAGTGCCTGACTGCCAAAGGTGCGCGCGGCCCAACTGAGTCGAAGACTGCGCCACCCGTCCACCCCCATGGAAATGCAGACGACGGCAATCGCCAACAGGCTGGCGTCGGGCGGATTTTTGTGGGCGGAGGTCAGTAAAGCTATCGCCCGCCAGCCGATCCAGATTGCGGCAAGCCCCAAGGTAATGCTTTCGGCAAAAGCGGAAAGATTTTCCACTTTCCCATGGCCGTAATTGTGGGTGGCATCCGCGGGGCGATCACTGATTTGTAATGAAATGAGGGTGATAAGAGTGGCCAGCGAATCCACGCCGCTGTGAATGGCATCGGAAAGCAGAGCCAGCGAACCGGTCATAATGCCCACCACGAGTTTCACTAGCGAAAGTGTGGCACTGGCCAAAAGAGAAAGCCTCGCAATGTGCGATTTTTGAGTCATCGCGCATTATCATACCAGCAGACGAGGCGTCCGTCCGCCAGGCGGCGGCGTCCGGAGAATCATGTGTGGATCGCAACCGGACAAAATCTTCCGCATTCGGAGTCGAGTTTCCATGCCAGCATCGAACCGAACGCATCAGCTCGTACGTGTAGAATTAGATAGATGTAAACCGGCCACGCCGCGGCAAGGTCCTCTGCACTGGGTACAGGCGGATGATCCGGATGCGAATGAAAGACTCCGATAATTTCCTGGTTGCGCTCGCGGCATTCGCGCTGAGTTTGAAGGAGGAATTTGGGATCAACCTGATACCTTCGCCGCCGATTATCACGCGGCGCAACATTTTCGGCGACAAGCATCGCGGCTATAGAAATCTGGGCATCCGTGGAAGCCGAACGGCTATCGGTCAAGCGACCTTGAGAATCATGTCCAACAAAGTTATCAGATCCGGCCAGAAGCAGACCACAGGCCTCAAAAGGATAAGCCTTCCTGCCCAATTGGCAGCATTGGTCATAAATACCGCTAGGTAAAACAATCATATTGGCATAATAGCATAAAGGTGCGAAAGATTGATTTAGGGTTTGCATGATGGATAAAATTTAACCAGATTATCGGCGGATAATCCGCGGAAAACTACTGCCGCCGCGACTCAACGCACAGAATAGGAATTAGTTGCTACAAAATTTGTTAGATTACTGCTATGAT
>JAJZOA010000176.1 GCA_021852225.1 Planctomycetota bacterium | reverse complement strand
CTGGTTATCCGGATAAAATGCAAGGTGATCGGCGCAGCGCGTGGTAAATTAAATGCGCTCCACGGAAGAATGACGGTATGCCATCCGGTGCCGCTTAACGTTGCCATTGCTTGCGCCCGAAGGATGAGGGATTCACGCCCCAACTGTGGAGGAATGCTCAGTTTGACCAGCATGCGCATTGTACCGGATGCAGGCGGCTTGACCTGGCATTCCAATCCATACCATTGCAAAAAATTGATCGTTCCCCCGCACTTCAGCAAAAACCCCTGCTTATACCAACCTTTGTGCCCCGGCGTTGCCGGTGCACTGAATGCCGCTGTGCCCGTCGGCTCGACGATGCCCGCGCCAGCGGTACCAATGCGCTTGATGCCGCTCCAGTTCTGCCACGACCTGCCGCCAAGAGGCCGCCAAATGACCTGATGGACTGGTTGTTGAATTGTTTTAGCCAACGCGGGAAACGGTATAAAAATCATGGCCAGCAGCAGTGGTGCAAGTCGGCAGCCGGTCGTGAACCACATTCGTCTGAAATTCATGCGAACACCTCTGTTGGTCGGCTGCCGCCAGGATTATACCTTTATCGCCGTCTTGCGGATTCTTCGCCACGGCCTGCGCCGCAAAGCGTCCTTAATCGCGGTATTATCGCGCATAAAAAACCATGGTCTGTTGCGGTCCAACCGCCAGCGACGGTGCCAGAACAACAGATTTGTGGATCACGAGATTTCGCGCGTGGCGGAATTGCCTGGGCACGGCCAGTTTGTAAAAGTGCGATGCCGTGGTATTGACCGCAATTAAATAGTGTCCGAAACGCAGACGATAGAATCCAGCGCGGCCAATATACGGCCCCTCGGCATTGGTCTGTCCATTTTTGCCGGCATGAATGTGATAGCCGCTGGGCAATTGTGGAATTGGTAGTTTCTGGCCGGCAAATGCCTGTTGCGCATCGTCCTGACGGGTATAGCCCGGCCGGAAATTAACATCTGTCCAGTCGGGTCGAAGGCTGTACATTCCGCTTGGTGTAAATTGAACCTGTTCATTTATCGTGGCCAGCCGGTCTATTCGCGGTTGGGTGAAGTGCACGCGCGCCAGGCGGTTAATTCCCATTTGTGCGCGGTAATACAGTTCCGCCCATAACCGGTCATGGCCATGTTTCACCACCACGACCGCATTCTGTGGATCTGCCCAGACAAAATTCGCCTGGCCGTGGCTCATCGGCAGCCGGTATGGGCTGGCCGGCATAGCCTTGACCAGCGCATACTGCCGCGGAACGTTTAATGCAATCAGCACGGTGGTGCCGCGGAAAAATTGTGATGGCGCCTGCTGTTCCGCGCGGAAAAATTGATTATCCGCCAGGCACTGTTGGGCATATCCCACTGCCTGCGGGCAGGCCATGCCAAATGCCGCTGCCCCTTCCATCATGGAACCAAAACTCGGGTCGCCATAAGCCACGATGGACGGGTACAGATCATGCCGCCATCCAATGACTTCTTCAAGTTTCATGCACCGGTAGCCGCCGCTGTCGCGTGACGGGTAACGGAACCAGCGGCGTGCCAGATAAATCTTTTCATACTGCTTTTTAATTTCGGCGTTTCCGCTGGCCCGCCACATTTTGTATGGCCAGTCCTGAATTTCTCCATAGGTCGCCACATAACCCAGTTCGCGGGTCAGGCCGGCGCGTGTCACAACATAGTAATGATTGCCCACGGGCCGCTGCCATCCATGGGCGGTCTTGCTTCCAAGGTACGGAGCCAGCCCGACGCCAATTTTCAGGAAATGCAGCGCCTTTTTTTCCGGCCATGCCATTGATGGCTCAACTTGTTCCAGGGCCCTGTTGCAGACATATAAATTATATTCCACAATCATGCACTGGTTGGAATACAGCCGCTGGTGATATTCCAGATAATCCCGCCCGGCTTTCAGTACGGTTCCCCACAACTTGGCACGGGTTTCAGACCGGCCATTCACCACGACCCGCTTTTTCAGAAATGGACGAAATTCCGAAATATCGCGTCTGATCGCATCGGCACCCGGCCCGAAGGTGGACCAGCCCGCATTACTGAATGATTGCCAGCGGTTTCCATGGCCGGCATGCCTGACTGCTGCAATCGCGTGCAGGTCAAGGTCTTTAATCAGCCGCTGAACAACCGCAGTTTTATGCCACGCAATACTCCAAGAGGTGTTGTAGGCCTTCGCCAGAACATCCAGATGATTCATGCCATCGGGTAAGCGTTTGTTTCGCAGTATTCCCGCCACATATCGGTTAACCGCCTGTTTCAATCGGGTCAGTGCCGCCGGTCCTGGACTTTTTCTCACCGGGGCCGGGGCCAGAGGCCTGCCCTGTGGATCATTGTTCGGCGGCGTGAAAAATCCGTCCGTGCCAATAAACAGCCGATACATTCCCAAGCTGGCTTTGGGCATAATGTGCTGATATTGCTTCCAATTTCCGCCATAGGGCCATTCCCGTCCAATTGCCTGAACTTTCAGGTTCACCACGGCTTTATGGCGGGTCATGCGCAGCGGCAGGGGCGTGGTCACAAAGTAAAAACGCCTGCGGAATGGTGCCACCGGCGGCGCATTTTCCGCGCCGTTAAGCGTGTTGTAATCTCCCTGCACCTGATAGCCCACTTGCTTGCCATTGCACGAAAGAATCAGCCGTCCGCGTTCAAGGCCGTAATCCGATCCCCAGAACTGGCATGTCACATAATTGCGCCGGTTTGGATCGACGCGCATCGTCAGTGTGGCGTAGCCGCCGTCATCCTGTGGCGGGGAAAGCGGTTGCAGCCGCAATGCGGTCTGATGCAATCCACCCACAATGAATTTCGCATGATGCAGAACCAGATGATGCGCCCGGTCCGAGGCCGCGTTTCCAAAAATGATCTGGTCCGCTATATGTTTTTCTGCCGAAGCGGCCAATACCACTGGGGTTTGGCCAAGTGCAGCGATCAACGCCGTGACAAGTCCCGTTGTGATGCCTGCAAGAATTCCGGAATATCCGGTTGATTTGCCTGTGCTTACCATTTATCGATTCCGCCTTTAACATCCAAAGCCGTTAAAAACCACTGTTACGCCATTATGCACGTAGCCGCCAGAAAATCTATATCCATTTGCGTTTAAATTGTATCAATTTGCGACAGCCAGTCTGGTGCGAACCGTCGGCCAGCGGCGGATCACTGAACATTGAAATACAATACAGCTAACGTTCCAGCAGCGCTATCGCCGTTGAAGGGTGGCCTGGCCGGTATGAAGGTTGATTTTCCAGTTGGCCGGTGGGGGCAGGCTCAGTCGGCCGTGGCGGATGTGCAAGGGCATCCACAAGTAGCGCGAGTTCCACAGGTTTCTAGGATGCCAGATGTCTCCCATATAAATCACCGTGGTGGCTTGGGTCCCCTTTATTTTCAGTAAAAATCCGGATTGCGACCGATATGTATTGGTTTTCGGTGGCGCTATATTGTGAAATTTGGACCATGGCCCGGCCAGGGATTTTGCCGTCGCATACACATCCGGGTTGGCTCTCCAACCCGTCAGATGCGAACCAATGACATAATACAGACCATGATAATGCACCAGACCAAGCCCCTCCAAGTGCATGTGAATCAGGCATATCTGTTTTTTTACCGCCAGATAATTTCTGGATAATTCCGCGATCCGAAAGCCGAATGGCCGGTCCTCAAATAACAGATACGCCCGCCCATTGCGTCCTGTATACTGGCCAATATCACGACTTTGATGCCCCAGCGGCTGGAACCGCCGGATATAGCGATAGTTGCCATCCACCGTATTGCAGATGAATACCGCAACTTCGGCTAAACGGTACTGATTCGCGTCAATATGGGCATACATGACAAACTTCCGGGTGGCCCGGTTGTAAAACACTTTGGGCCGTTCCAGAATCCAGTCGCCATGCAGCCCCGGCGGCTTTCGCAATTGAACCACTTTGTTCCTGAACTGCCAATGCACCAGATCGGTTGACCGGTAACACCCCACGTACCGTTCCTTCGGGTTGTTCCGTCGCGACCGATCTTCACCAAAAAGATAGTACCATCGGCCCCGTTTTAAAATGCACCCGCCATGTGCCTGAACAAGACGTCCCCGGTTATCCAGCCAGCGGGCTTCCGGTCGTATTATGCCTGAAGCGCTTGCAATGCCGACTGTTGCACACAACAACAGACCGGCCAGCCATATGGGAGCATAATGGCCGAAACGAACGCTTCCTGATTGTGCCATGTCAATTCCTTTGCTTGTCGGACGTGCCCTGTAATGCGATCCGGTTCTTTAGATTTGCCATTCTTCGGAGTGGCTTTTGTCCAATGCGGACGTTTCGATTTTATCGTCTGGTTGATGTCGTTGGCATAATATTCACCGCACATTATCTGATTCCTGTACCGCGCTTCCCCACATCGTATGGCCGCGACATATAAATAACTAATTTTTCCCAGTAAATCAATGTACCCCCGGTTGGCACTCGAAAACGATTGTACCGGTTCAGCCGGAAATGGAAAAACTGCGTGCGTGCCTGAGGCTGGCCTGGGGTGCGTGACACATTATGCCGCAGGTCTAAGTTTCCGATGGAGCAGGAAGTTATCCCAGCGGCCATCTTGGCTCAGCCGCAGCGCACGGAGAGCCAAAATGGCCTCACCACCGCCTCGGCTCCAG
>JAJZOA010000051.1 GCA_021852225.1 Planctomycetota bacterium | reverse complement strand
AGGATTCATGGAGCCTTGGGGGGCTTCATACAATTTCCGGAAACGCGGCATTAAAATCCGTCTGCTGAAATACCACAAACCGCGCCCAGCCGTTGCCGCTGGTTTGCGAGCCATCCGTCACAATGCTGGCGGCGACACCCGTGGGGATGGAACCATCCACATTTTTGAAGACCGCGTACTGATCCCATGTTTCCGGGTTATATGCAAAGCTGTAGGTGTTGCGGTACCAGACGCCATCATGTGTGGTGCCGTTAATGGGCAGGCAAAGCCAGGTTCGCGGCGGAAAGCCGCGCCAGGTTGCGGAATTTACCTTGCCCGCGTAGGCCAGCGTAACAGATTCCGGATCTGTGGTTTGCAGAAAATGAAAATTAATGGTGGCGTTGAGCACCAGGCGGTGAAGGTCGGCCACCTGGGTTTGGCCATTGCCGCCGGCGGGGGTATAGGTGACGGTGGCCAGATTGTTGGAAGCGTCATAATGCCCCGTGGCCTGCACCAGACCGGCATTAAAACTTTTAAGATAACTGGCGGGGTAAAGGTCCCACTGGTATTCGCACAGCGTGTCAAAACAATCAAACCCCTGACAATGTGTGCGGACATTGCGCACCACTGCTTCGGGCCGGTCCGGGTGGGCTGCGCCAATACCGGGAATGACAAATCCGCTGACGGTGTCGGTAGCCGACACCGCCATAATGGGCCGCAGCGTAGGCGAGTATTGAGACAAGCCGGTGATCTGAAATTTCCGGATAATGCGGTAACCCGACGCGGTCCATTCGAGCGGCTGGGGTAGAAGAAGGTCTTCTTTGATACTGATCGGCATGTAAAGCTATAGCAATGGGAATGGCGGATAACAGCGCGGCGGGCAGGCAATTATGAAGAGATGCGAAACGTAGCCGGTGCCAGGATCGCGACGCCGGTTTCGGAATATATGGTTCATCCGGAATATGTTATTCAGCGATTGTGGAAAAGGTTTCACCACCTTAGCGCGATCGCGATTTGGAAGCAAGGGTTGCAATTATGGTAACGGGAATTTTAAACGAAGCGCAGCGCGAGACCGGGCAATGGGCCAATTGGGTTGCCGGATTGGAATATCCAAAAACTCACCTGCAATCAGGACTTGAGATTTTTCCAACCTCTTTTTACGGCTTTGGCGGTTGTTCTTTCTCCGGTCCCGACGCCGCCCGTATCTCGGCAGCAAGTATTCCGAGGGTCTCAATCCAAAAGATGATCTGGCGCTTCGCCAGGCCTGCATCTTTAAGTTCCTGCTGCTGATGGGCCACATGGGAATTGCGAAAATCGTAGACCTGCTGAATTCGCTCCAGCAGCCGCTTCGCTCCGCCAATTTTGAAACTCTTAGCAATAGATTCAAAGACTTTACCCGGTCGCACGTGGTCGTTAAGGGCCATTTCAAGGCACGTCCGCAGCAGTCCAATTGGCATGGTTCCGCTTTTGAACACCAATGTCTTTTTAAGATTCAATGAGGTCTGGTCGTAACGCTTTTGCACGCCAGAGGCGGTCCCATAGGGGAGATAGGTCGCGAACCATGATTGCTGGCCCGCGGCATCTTTCGGCATTTCGGGTGTGAGCCGACGAACGAGCAAGTCTCGGGCCGCATCATCCAAAGGTCCCAGCAGCCCGGTAAACGCCGCCGCGTAGTTGCTTCCCGGCTTCCCTTCCATAAACCGGAAGAGCGTCGTGGCCTGTTCGGCCGCCTGCCGAGAGCGCGACGGAAGAGCGTTAAGAACCTCCTGGCTAAGAAGGGGCGATTCCGATTTCTTCTCATCAGCCTCGGCAAAGCTGAGCGAGAAAAGATTCGGCGTTGCGGCGCCGTCATCGCTCTCGAGCAGATTCTGCAGGGCAGGGCGGCAGGCGTTGGCCAATTCCTCAATGGTAGAACCCGTCATGCGCTGAAAAACGCCCTGCGGAATATAGAGGTATTCCCAAGGGCAAGCCTTGCTGCTGGCCGACTCGCACCAAGTTATTGCGGCCTTTGCCTTTTTAGGCACGTCCAGGTCCTCTTTTCCTTTGGTCTCAATGATGTAATGTTTCCCTGATTTTGTGCGGACAAAAAAGTCGGGCGTGTAGAAGGCCAGATTTCCCGCGTGTCCCAGATAATCAATGCGCAAACATTGCGGGCCGGCATTCTTGGCAAATGCAGCTGTGTCGCCGGCGTGATCAATGAACGTGGTGGCTGCCTGTTCCAGCGCACGATTGCACGGTACCAGATTAAATAGCGTGTTTTTCGCTTCCACCGCCGGATGCATTTCGCTGTGCGTGACCTGATACGGCTTCCAGCCGGATAGCCTTGTCACTGGTCCGACAATGGCACGTTTCTCAACCGTGGTCGTGCGCGACCGTACCAGCGGTACAAACACCGCCCGAATGTGTTCCGCCACATCGGAGTCGCTCAAGCGAACGATGAGGCGTTGGTCGGAGAGGCTTGTCTTCTCGCTGAACAGAATCTCCTCAAGGAATGTCTGCATCAGTGTTCCCAGTACCGGGTGTAAATTGCGGAGTTTGCATACCTGTTCAATTTGCTGCACGTAGTAACTCACCGCGCCAAAACCGGTGCCCAGCAGCGGCAAATGAATTTGCATTCGCTCCACAACTTCCCCGGTGAATAAATGCTTGCCCTCGTAGTCAATTTCAGGTTTCGCCGCTCGGCCCAGCGGAAGCGGCTTGTATTTGGCGAATGCCTTCTTCACGTCGTCAAAAGTCAATCCCGATAACGTTGGAATGATCCGATGCGCCTGCGACAGGCCGGGCAGCGTGATCTCAAGCGCTTTGAAATTTTTGCGTGCCTCGTCCGGATAGATGGATATTGTTGTAGCGGGAATATGCTCAACATCCACCGAGTCAATGGCCACGCCCTCCTGTGCAAGCTGCTCCCTGTAGAGCGCTGCGAACATCGGGTGTTCGACAACGGAGACCAACTCGGCGGCACCTTGCGCGCCGGGCGGCGTCATGCGCCGAAGCCCCCGCCCCAGTGTTTGCTCCGGCAGAATCGCCGCTTTGGATGAATATGGCCGCAGTGGAACAATGGTAGTGACATTCCGCACGTCCCACCCCTCGCGCAGCATCAGTACCGACACTATGCACCGGTAAGGCGTGGAATTATCATCAAGCGAGCGGCTTAGCTCGCGCAACGCCTTGAGGTCCTCATCCGTGATCTCGCGGTCGCTTTCCACGAACTCCTTACGCGCATTGGCCCCCTTGCCGATCGTCTTCACCCGCCCCTTGAGGTTCGTGTGCAGATTGATGGTCTTGCCGTTGAGATGCTTAAATGTCGCATCGGTGTTCAGGCGCTGGGCAATCGCATCAGCGGCTGGGGTGTCCTGGCACATCACGAACATCAGCGCCTTCTTGCCGCTTTTCTCCCACTCCACACGGCTGCGGTTCCAGCGTTCATAACCCAGCCGCAGGTGGCGATCAAAGCGGAAGGCGGCATTGTCGCTCGGTTCTTCATGCAGAGAATCACCAGCGCTGCCGATGATCGGGGTCTTCACAATGCCACCATCCACCGCTTCGCCCAGCGGCGTGTCGCACACGATGTGTTTGAATAATTGCCCTCGTGTGTCCTTGGGCGTGGCGGAGAAATCCAGTTGCGCGACCAATCCGTCCCCCAGGCGCGCCCGCGTGGTCTTGTGGAGAAACGAAATCGCATCATTCCACGCCGAATCAGGATCCCAAACATGATGTGCCTCATCATTAAATACAATAAGCCGCTTGTGGGAAGTTATGCGGTCCCGCAGCAGCGCCCCCGTGTCAAGAGCCTTGCTTCTGGATACCGCAGGCCCCATGAAACCATAGGTCTCCGCATCCCGCTGACGTTTTTCCGAATTGTCATAAAGCCTGTGGATATTGGTCAGATATAATACGCCGCCCGTGGCCGCCCCACCCGCTTCGTCCTGCAGCACCACGCTTAAGTTCCAATCGCCCCGCCATTCCGGCGGGATCAGCGGATCGGTGTCAAATATTTTCCCGCCCGCGAAATCGTCTTTGAGCCTTTCATAGACCGTGAGATTGGGCGCTATGACCACGAAGTGCCGGGCCATCTGGGAATCTGACTCGCGCAGGGCATGAAAATAACTCCATACCATGGCCAGACTCATACATTTGGTTTTGCCCGCTCCGGTGGCCAGTTTGAAGGCGTAACGCGCCCAGAGATTTTCATCCTCGGTAATTCCCAGTGCCGCAATTTCCCGATCCGCTCCGCCGAAATCCGCGACCAGTTGCGACAGGCAATCAATCCGCCGCACTTCCTTGAGATAAATCAGCGTTTCAATGGCTTCGCGTTGGCAGTAATAATAACGGAATTCATATTCATCGCCCGCGGTGGTTTTCATGCGGTGTGACCGTTCAAACCAGTGCTTGAGCAATCGGAATGTCGTTTCGCTGGTCCCGATGTAAAAGCTCTCGCGCCATTGCCTTATCTCCGCACGGAGATTCTGCACGATGGCAATCGGCGATGGCCGCCGGTGCGGAACGATCAGTGCCGGCTTGCCAGATTCGGGGTTCCGCACGCGGTGCGAGCGCGGTTCTTCCCACGGCTCAAAAAGGGGTTCCAGAGCGGATTGTCCTTCAGTAACGGGCGTTTCACTGGCCATAACGAGTCACCTACTACGCAAACACGAATATTGGCAAAAACTATCGGT
>JAJZOA010000163.1 GCA_021852225.1 Planctomycetota bacterium | reverse complement strand
GAGGCTGGTGCGGAAATACCGGCGCACGATGAAGGCCTCCAGCCGCCGTTTGCTTTGTTCTTCCGCGAGCCTTCGGGAATTCACCAGGGGAATTCCCGCGGAGGCTCTGCCGATGTGAACGTCGTAGTGCACCCGTGTGGCGCGCTGAGAAACCACGGAAAAATTAGAAAACAGATGCGTGCTGCGAGCCTCACTGGTGACGAGTCCGGAGGCTTGAATATGCCCGATATTGGCCGCGCGGTCAGCCAGTGATGGATGGGTGCTGCGCCAGGTGGTCTGTTCCTCGTGCGCCATTTCAAAAACCTTATCGCGATGGCGCGCCAGAGAAATGCCATCCGCCACAATCAGGCGTACCAGGTCGTCGGGCAATGCCTTGGCGCGCAAAGCGTGAATGGTATCCGACTGTGCCAGGGTGGAACCTATGACCAGAAAACGCAGAACCTCCAGGGTTCGCAGCAGTTCGGCTCGACCGGCGATTATTGCCGCGGCGCGGTCCGCATCATATTCCATCTGTCTGGACAGATGGCAGATTACCCATTCGCCGGCCACCAGAAACAGCCACAAAACTCCGCGTGAGGCCTCCACCACAAGGCGCGCGGTCCAACCCAGCAACTGGCGGGTGATCTTGCCGGATTGGCATTGCCGCAGCAGCCATTCGTCCACTTGGTCTCGCTGGTAGAGCACGCGCGCCAGAAAAAATCCGGATTGCCGCGTCCACGCGCTGACACGAAGTCCGGACCTTTGATTGAAATGGGCAAACTCGTGGGCCAGAACCGCAGTGAAATTACGTACAGGCAGGCCGGCCGCCAGCGGCAGTCCCAGAACAAGCGTGACTTTACCGGTCACGGAATTTTCCAGCAGCGCGCCTGCGTTTGCATCCACGCAGGCCCGGATTGAATGGGGGATGGGGGCATTCATCCGAATGCAGAGCTTTTCAACGAAGGCATACAGAAGCGGTTCGTCTTCGCGGTCAAGCCGCAGTGTGTCATCCGGTTTACGCCGTGGGCGTAATATCAGCGGCTTGAAAATAAAGACCAGCACGGTCAATTCAACAAACAGCAGAAAAAGTCGAAGCAATGGCTGGCCGACGCCGTTGATTAACTGGTGGCAGGTGAACCAGACCATCGCGATGGTGCCGGCGGTCAGAAGCCCCCCAGAGCAGCAGAAGAAAACCGATGGTGCGGAGCATGGCCGTTTTGTATGCCGGAATAAGCTGGTCCATATCCGGTGCGGCGAAATCAAGCGCGGCCAGCAATTGGGCGGCTTCGCCGGTGAATTCCGTTTTGGAAACAGGTCGCACAACCGGTGAGGAATCCTGCATGAAACGAAATCTCCGAAAGATAAACCGTCAAGCCATGACTGGCACTGCCCGGCCCGCGGTTGGCGGCGCGGCTGATGCGGGGCAAAATAAAAACGCCGGTTCGATCGGTCCGATACCTGGCCCATCAGGCGGTCCGACCCTTGGCGTCTGACCGGGTCTGGATACGTTTAATAAACGTCGATTCGCCTTCGCCAGATATATGACGCACGGAACCGTCACGACCAACCAATAGAACGGACTGAATTGTAATACGATGGCATGTTTCCGCAACCGCCGCCGCGACCGGTTGAGGCACGCGCGCTGGCGCGCGAATGTGCCCGACGATTGCCCGCGACTGTCGGGTTGTCGGCCGCCGGACCCGTGACCGGCGCGGCGCATGATTGCGGGGTGCCGCCGGATGGCGGGATCTGCGATCGGGATACTCTGTCCAATGTTAAAAAGGCAATGCTATTTGCCGGGTACGGGCTGGTTCATGGCTTTGCGGATTTCACGCAGCAGTTGTGGCACGTCAAACCGTTTGGAAAGCACGGCCGCCAGACCTTCCTGCGTGGCCCGGACAATCTGATGTTCGGGGTCCCAGCCGAAGGCGGTCATGAGAATCACGGGCGGCTTATGGCCCAGCTTTTGGGCGGCGCTGAAGACTTCATATCCGTTTTTGCGCGGCATGCGGATATCGGAAATAACCAGATCAAATCTGGGCTGGCTGGCCAGCAAGGCAATGGCTTCTTCCCCATCGATGGCGATATCCACCTGGCAGCCGCAGCAGACCAGCACGCCGCGGAGGGTATCGCGTGTATTGGCCTGATCGTCGGCAATAAGGATGCGTTTGTTTTTGAGCCAGGAAACATCGGTGTCGGTCGGCACGGATTTGGGCCCGCGCAGGACAGGGCCGCCCCGTCCGGCGCCGCGCAGCGTTTCTCGCAGTTTTTCCGCCTGGATGACAATGGATTCCAGCATCTGGCGTTCGGTGTCGGGGCGTTCGCCAAGGTCCAGAAGACGGCTGGCCAGGGTGTCAATATCATTGATCGGGCCGGCCATCTCACACGCGACATCCTCCACCAGCCGTCCACTGGTGGTGCGTCGTTCTTCGGCCAGCAGGTCAAGAATATTCAGGGCAATCGCGACATAGCGGGCGAAAATTTCGGCAAACTGCCGGTCGTCTTCACTGAAAAACGCAGGCGAATCAGATTCAATATTAAATACGCCGATGACTTTGTCCTGAAGGGTCAGCGGAACGGTCAGGCTGCTGCGTGCCGTGTCCAGCCCGGCGACATAGCGGGGGTCTTTCTGGGCATCGTAGGCAATATACGAACGTCCCGTGGCCGCGACATATCCGCAGATTCCGTTGCCTTCCGCGGAACAGAACAGTTCCACATCGGAAGCTTCGGCCGGCATTCCAACGCTGATAACCGGTTCAAGTTTATTGGTGCTGCGTTCAAGCAGGCGAATATTAAAGTGGTCAAAGTGCATCAGTTGCCGACAGAACTTGATGATCTTTTCCTCCAGCAGACGAAGCCGCCCGAGCATGTCCATTCGCGCGATGGATTCATTTTCCAGGCGTACCAGTTCACGGCCTGCCTGGTCAATCGCATCGAGTTTCTGCTGCAAAAGCCGATTGTGCGACGCGTCCCAGCAGACGGCCACCACATGGGCCACGCGGCCGTTGTCTTCCAGAACCGGAGAACAGACAATTTCAAAGAAGCGTGTGTCATCAATGTTCAAGGCGAATTTGCGGGACTTGGGAGAGGCTTTTTCGGGGGTTTTGGCGTTGGCATCGGTGGGTTTGTTGAAGAAGGTAATGGCGTTGCGGCAGGTTTCAAAGATTCGGCCACTGACCTCCGCACTCCAGGTCTTCATTCGGTTATTGGTCCATGCCACGCGACCGGCGGCATCCACCAGGCAGACGCCTTCTCCAATGGTGTTCAGGATCAGGCTGGTTTGCAGCGAAGCGGTCATGCGCTCCATGGCCAGAAAATCGCCGGCTTGCGAAATCACGGCATCGAAACGACCGGACCGCAATTGGCTGATTGCCTGTTCCATGGTTTCAATGACCACGACATCGCATTGCCGTCGCGTTCCCTCTATGAAATGGGAATTCGACATTTCCGGCTTTGCCAGAACAAGTATGCGTTTGAAGTCCATAACAGCATCCACACGCCAGCCAAATCACAACCTCATAATTGTATCGTAAGGACCAGCAAACTCCTAATCAATCTAATTTGTGAAAAAGTTGTCGGGGACCTTTGCGGAGCGCTATTTCCGGACGCGGCCATAACCGGGCCACCAACAGGCCACAAAACGTCAGTCAAATGCGCGGGCTGGCATGCGCCGCTAAATGGTGCCGGAAAGCTGACAACCGTTCCGTATTTCGGTCTTGTTGCAACATCGCAACAGATTGGGGTGGGCCTGTTCGTCAGGTTGGCCAGGAGTTTTGGATAATCCGACGATGAATCGAACGGGGTATATAACTGATTCGAATCACACATGGGATTTCCCCGCGCGGGCGGTTGCCTATAAATGATGCGTCGCTCTATTCGGTGGAGTCACGAAATATTTAATTTGTTCATAATAATGAAGTATCGCGGGTCGCATTCGTGTTCGGCCAACAGCATGCGGTGCCGCGTGATTAAAAATGCGTCATTATTCGCCCCGTGCCTGAATAGTAGGCCCAATGGTCGCCGACAATTGGGCGAAAAATCGGACTCCAAGCATCATTTTGCCAATCTATTGACCTAATTTGCCTTTCGATAAATCGTCATGAAAATCTGGCACAGCAATTGCAATGAACAACCATGAGAGTGTTGTTTGCTTCAATACTGTTTTGACGATTTTTTTAAGGAATCGGTTTTGCGAAAAGTGATGGCTCCATCTTCTGGTGTATATGAAAGTCGCGGCGGTATCCAAGCCGTGGCTTTTTATGATCGCCGCATCTGTGGCTTTACGCCCTCGGAGTCCTTGCTTTTTGTGGCCATTGTCACTCTGGTGTTTCTGCGGGTGACGCTGGTGGGGGCGGCGGTGGCATTGCCCAGCCACCATAATGGGCGCGTCAGTCCTGCGGCAATCGTGCGCGGTTGCGGCATAAGGGCGCCGGCAAACGCGCTTCACATGACTGATATTTCAGACCTGATGGTGTTCTCGAGTGAAGTCCCGTGTCATTTCGGCGCTTTGGCCAGCAAGTGTGATTTATACGCCAATTTCCGTGGCGCTGTTGCATCCTCATGCGGCGCAGCAACGGCACAACCGGTGTCGAGTGCCGGTTCCGGCCGAAGAGCCGCCGAATCGCTGAACTTACGCGAGGAATCATTCCCCGCCATTTCCGCGTCTTCCCTGTCCAGTCCGATCTGTTTTCAAAGCGTTCCTCAATTCACGA
>JAJZOA010000297.1 GCA_021852225.1 Planctomycetota bacterium | reverse complement strand
CTCGCCGCCCTGCTGGACCGCATGGTCATAAAGCGCAAAACTAAGATTAAAGGGTTTGAACACCGATCCGGGTTCAAATGGATCGGTTACCGCGCGATTGCGGCGAAACTGCGGCGGTGTCTTCTGATAATCGTTGGGATTCATGGTCGGATAGTTGGCCATTGCCAGAATATTGCCCGTGCGCGGGTCCATCACCACGGCAACACCGGAGCGTGCGGAAAATTTTTCGCAGGCCTTGTCCAACTGTTCTTCGGCCACGCCCTGAATCATGGTGTTCAATGTAAGCCAGACTTTCATGCCGTCATTGGGAAGGCGATACCCGCGCTGGTCTACCCATAACGCCCGGTCGGCGGCATCCTTGACATAAATAACTCTTCCCTTGCGGCCTTCCAGAAGTGAATTTAATTGTGCTTCCAGGCCGTCGAGGCCCACATGAGAATTGGCGAATCCGATGACCTGGCCGGCAAACGATCCCAAAGGATATACGCGGCGGGTGGTGCGTTTGAATCCGATCCCATCCAGGGCATGAAAATATTCCGCTGAAAGTTTGAACAGGTGTTGCCGCTGGTAACGGCGGGATTTTTCGAGCAGGCGATGGCGCATGCGTTCAAACCGGGCATAAAAGGAATGCCCGACGTGGCGTTTAAGCCAGAGAAAGCGGCGCAATTGCCGGTGCGGCGGGGAGGATTGATCAGAACCCGATGCCGGGGACAATCGGGTTGTGGGGGGTGACGGATATGTGGCGGCGGAGGCATAATAAAGCTGGCTTCGCATCCAAGTCAGAAATGCCGAGGGTTTCATATTCAGCAGTTTGGCCACATGCCGAGCCATGATGCGGCGGGCGCGGGAAAGGTCCTGAGCGGAAAGCGCGCTTAAATTTCCATGCGGGTCGAAAATAAATCCAGGATCGGCGAACATGCCGTACACGCGGACGGAACCGGCGATAAGAGTGGAATCCGCGGTGTAAATGGAAGCCCGGCGTGCCATAAGATTCACATGTACTTCGTGTTCGGAACGAAGATTGGACACATCGGCCCGCGACACATGCGTCTGCAGCCATGCGACGCGTCCTAGCAGGCCGACAAGCATGGTGGCCGCGGCCAGCAACACCAGCGTGGATAGAACATTGGCCTGGTTGAATTTCCGCATCGGATCGCTCGCTATATCGTCCGGTTGGCACCGCTGGTTTGGCATTCCGCGGCCATGGACCGGATATTTACTAATGCACCAATGTCGTTGTGTACGGACCACTGTCCACCGGCACGGGCGTGACCGACGCGGGTGCTGTTGTGTCCGCGGTGTTGGCCGCCGTCCGGGCGTCCAGGGCTTTAATGCGTTTAGTCAAAACAATTGGATTGGTCTGGGCGGAAAGTCGCGTCTGCAGGTCCCACAGAATATGCCTTCGCCGACCAATCTGATGAAACAGGTGCGCGGAATCCGAAGTGACATTCAAACGGGCGCGACGCAGCTCGAAAAGGACCGTGGCCACCAGCATGAAACTTAAAAGACAGACGATGATTTTGTACATAATCGCAGCGCCATCCATGCACAGCCGCGCCCGTGATTTCCCCGACCCATGAAAGCCCATCGCTGCGCGCCATAGTGCATCCAAACACTTGAGAATCCGCAGGCGATCGTACCGGCCTTCTGGCGGGAACCATCCGAGCCAATTGCTGGATTATACCATCCCCGGATGACTTTGCAGGAAACCGATGGCCGAAATGTAAAATTTCAATCGGCGGGTTCGGTCGCCAGGGTGGCGGGGCGGAACCCCGGCTTTTGTTGGACGGAAAGTGACCGGTCAGCCAGGAATGTCCAGGAGTTCCAACTCGCCGGTTACCGGAGAAATAAGCAGTCCATGAACACTTACATCGCGAGGCAGAAGCGGGTGCTGGCGGATAAGTGTGACACTTTGGCGAACGCCGTCATCCACGCGGGTGAAACCAGTCATCCATTTTTCAAGATCAATACCGGCGTTGAACAGGGTTTTAATGACATCGTCAGAAATCCCGCGCGTCCGGGCTTTCGCCAGAATCTGGCCACAGCCCAGACCGGCCATGCCGCAATCGTGGTGGCCGACGACCATCACTTCCTGCACGCCAAGGCTGTAAACGGCCACCAGAATACTTCGCATGATGCTGCCAAAGGGGTGGGAAACCACGGCCCCCGCGCTTTTAATGACTTTGGCATCCCCGTTTCGCAGACTCATGGCGCGGGGAAGCAATTCAACCAGACGCGTGTCCATGCAGGTCAGCACCACGACTTTTTTATCGGGAAACCGGTCCGTCTGAAACTGCTCGAATTCCCGGCTAGCAACAAATTGCCGGTTATGTTCCAGAATATCCGAAAGCAGTTGGGTGGCGGCGGCCAATGCACACTCCAAAAATCAAAACAGCAGGGCGGGCGTTGCCTCCCTGAATGGTTCACGCTTTATGATTCGGCGCGGTGGCCTGGCGCAATTTATGGCACCTGCGGACTACCGGCCGGCGTTTGATTGGCCGGTCGCGGCATGGGCAGCATGGTGGCGGTATACACATCAATCAGGCGAATTACCACGCCGGTCTTGCCATCCACGACGCCTTTAACGCCGATATACGAGCCGAGCAGTTTGGCGATGTCAATTTTGCTGGCTGGTTTCAGGTAGGCCACCACGCGGCCGGTGACAGGATCGACGAGCGCGTAGTCATGAATGGCGTCGCTGGTTTTCAAAATGCCCTTGGCCAGATAGGGGGCGTGGGTGATAGCCGAATTGACCAGGTTTTGCGACTTTTCCCATTTTTGCTGATAGGGTGCAATCACATTGCTGATGGCGGGAGTATTGGCCGCCGCTTTGGCAAGTTCCTGCACCTTTATTCCGTTTTTAATTTCCTTTATCCATTCAGCGGTTCCCTGTTTAACCGATGGGGGAAGATTTGGTTCGGAAGCAAGCTTCCGGTAGTCCGCAAGCAAAGGTGTAAGATTGCGATGCAGAACTGGCTTGCGGAATTCGCGCTGGGTTTTCCGATTCAGCCGACTGAATGCCGCGTAGGCGTTGGTATTCAATTTAACCGGATTGCCGACAGTCGTCGTTGCGGAGTTAGCGGAAGGGGCTTTGCCCACGCCCGGTATAACCGGAATAACTCCGCCGCCGCCAGCAAGTGCAGGGCCGGACTCGGGTGTATTGCCGCCGATTTTAGCGGAATTACTTCCTGTGGTCGGTATGGGCACAACCTGACCGCCGCCTCCGGAACCTTCCGCAGGGGTGGGGCCGGAATTTGCCGCCGGGGTGTTGGGTGCGGCGGAATTACCCGCACCGCTTAACGCTGTACCTTCCGGTGCTGGAGAGGTGCTGGGCAGGCCCGGGCCTTTGAATCCGGCGGGCATGGAAATTTGGGGGGTGATATAGGTGGCATCCGCCGGGGCTGGCATAATGAACTGGCCAGACACGTAAAAATCGGTCCCGTGAGGCGGCCGGATAACGTAGAAGTTTTTGGTTGCACCGGTAATCGACACATGCGTGCCACGGCGCACCAGGCCGACGACTGCGTAATGGCTTGCCGGCGTTAACGGGCTGGCGGCGCGAAGATAGACATAATCAGCCGATACGTGGCCAGTTGAACCATCGGCCGACAAGTGTACAAACTGCCGGGAAATGTAACAGCGCGTTCCCGCCGGTGCCGCTATGCGATCCCATGAATTAACGGTGCCGACCACTTTTACCAATTGTCCCCGCTTAAGCTGGCCGACCGGGTAATACGCAAGTTTCGGGCCACTGCGGACATTCACCTCAGAGGCATTCACCTGACCAATGTAAGCGGCGGCCTTTACGATGGCATGACGCTTTTTGACAGACTTTTTATGAATCGATTTTTTCGTGCCGCCGTTTGGACCTGCAGACTTCCCGGCCGATGGCACAGGTACTGATACGCTGCCGCTGGAAAGCGGTGGATTGGCAACCGGTTCGGTGGCGGGTGCCGAGGTTGTCGGCTGGCTGGAAGCGGCGGCAGGTGCGCTGGCGGTCGCGGCCGGTGTTGCGTTATCGGGTTGGGTGGCGGCCGGTGCCGTTGCACTGGAAGTATCCGCCATTGCCGCCGAAGCCTGAAATGAAGCGGCGGCGGCGAAAAGAACGGCGGCGGCAATGGCGGCTTTGCCTCTTACCAATCGGGCGACGAAAGTGCGCATGTGTAAAACTCCTTGAGGAAAAGTCGCAATGCTGGCATCCCCAGCAACTTTCTTAGTCATTTGAAACTACCATCCGGCTATGGCGGAGTCAAGGAAACCGCTGTATGCCCGAATTCGGGCGGCGGTCGCCATGATAGGGTTGTGGGCAATTCAGTAGAAGGGGTGGCTTTGCTTTCTTCGCGTCGGGCACCAGCCGGGTTGCGTGCGGGGCGCAGGGGTGTAAACTGGTCGATAGGCGAGGGTGCCGCGGTGCGCAAGGCCCCAGTTTTTTGCGCGTGATCACCCATTGGAAAGGAAACCCTTGTCGGTAAAAATTCTTTGTATTGGGGATATCATTGGCAAGCCCGGCCGACAGGCGCTAGCGGAATTGCTGCCGGGCCTGATTGTTCGGGAAGGGATCGATTTTGTGGTGGCCAATGCGGAAAATTCCGCGGCTGGTTCAGGGCTAACGCCTCCGATTTTCGAAAAAATTCTCGCCACCGGTGTCGATGTCTGCACCATGGGAGACCATACGTACCGGAAAATGGAAAGCTGGCTGTCGCCTC
>JAJZOA010000073.1 GCA_021852225.1 Planctomycetota bacterium | reverse complement strand
GTGATTACGTGTCCAAACCGGGTGGTAAATGCCCTCTGGGGTTCATTAATGCGTCACCCGCTGGACAGCCTTGGTATGGAACGATGTGGTCACGCGATGCCGGCACGTTCATGCGCGAGTTGGTGTTTTGGGGATATTACGCCCACGCGTGCCAGGTGGCCCAATGTGTCATGAACATGGTCGGAACCGACAGGCATGGCTTTATCGCCATGCCTCGGTACTTCAGCCCCGACACAGGCCACCGCAAGAGTGGCAGCGAGATGGACGGGCAGGCCGCGACCATAATTTCCATGGTTGCTTTGTGGCAACGGCTTCCGCCGCAGAATCCGTTTCGCGCCCGCATCTACCATTTTCTGCACCAGAAGTCCTCACCGATTCGCGGCATATATTACGAACTGCAGCACCGACCATTGATTCCCGGATCAGGTGAATTCGGCGGAGGAAAGCATAAGGCGTACAATATTGTTCAGAACAATTTGTGCGCCTTGGCCTTCATCAGTTGTGCCCGGATGGAAACTCAAGCCGGGGATCCGGCTGCGGCTCAGCGCTGGCGCAACGCGGCCAGTACGTTATATCGCCGCATCGCCAAATACCTTGTGGGGAAAAATGGGGCCTGGATTTGGAACCTCAATACCCGGACGCTTCAGCCCAGTCGGTCTGACCGTACCTCCAATGCGGGAACAGGCGGCCTGAACGGGGTCGTCTCGATGTCGGCGGACGTGTTGGGATTCAATCCGGCCACATGGCCGTGGCAAGGAGCCTATATTAACGGCCGGAAAACCTTCGAGGCAATGTACAACTTCCCGCCACGAAAGAAGCAGTTCAAGAAATATGGCATTTGGCCGCAGATGAACTATATTCACAAAGGCCTGCTCACCAGCCCCTCTTACGGACAAGGCTATGCTCTGCAGGACATGCTGCTGCTTGACAAGCTTGCCATGGCCGGCCACGGCCTGCATTTTTTGGCTTGGACCACTTTTAAGTCACCGCACGAAATCTTCAGCTTCAGGAAATGGCATTATGGGCGACTGTCTCCGTATTATTTTTACGAACGGCTGTATTCGCCCGATGCCTATGGCAAAATACTCATGACCGCCGGTTGCGGCCCGCTGAATCTGGTGAATGTTTCCGAGCCGCTCAAAGTTGCCCGCCTGATCGCCGGCGTGGATGACACGTCACTAAAAGCAGTGCGAATTATTCCCCATCTTCCTCCCACCTGGACGGGATACCGCATGAAAAACTGGCCGATGCTCACCAGCCGCGGTGTTGTGCGGGCCGATATTTCCCTGGCAAGGAAAGATGGTGTGGTGAAATTCGCCCTGCATGTCATACAAGGCAGTGCAATTCCCCGACTGACCGTGTGGCTGCCCGGAAAGCAGCGAACGACCGGAATATATCGGGATCATTTTGACAATGTAAAAAATCTTGAATTTACAGCCGTGTCGCCATAAACCTTGGTTAACCATCGGCACTGCAAAATGTGTTTGCATTGTTAAGGATGCGGGTATACAGGAAATGAAAATGAGTGCCGTATGGCGAAGCTATTATTCCATAAGGTCATTAACCGCCTGTGGAGGAGATCCTTACGGTATCGCGATTTCCGCAATTTATTGCAAATTACGCGGCCGCGCTAGACCAAGGAGCAACTATGAACCGCGTTGAAAACATCAACCGTCGCAGTTTACTTAAACTGATGATTTTATCCGGCTCCATTGCGGCCCGGCCGGTTTCCCTGTTGGCGGACATGGCCCCGAGCCCGCCAACCACCGGTCGCGAAAGCGGGATCTCTTTGCCGCCGGGACATCCACGGCTTTTTTATAATTCGGATTCATTACATCATCTGCGACAATGGCTCACCGCCGATACCGCAGCCCGTGATACGTTGCACAAGCGCGGCAGGGAATTGCTGGCCGCCGACTTTATCCCGGAATCCGTGGCCATGCGCGGCCACGGACAACAGGAGGACTTTGTCGTTCCGGGGGTCCAGATATCGGAAATGGGCCTGACACTTGGTCTGCTTTATCATCTCACCGGCGACAAACGCTACGCCGACAAGCTCCGCGAAGCGCTGCTTTTCTATGCCAATTACACCCACTGGACAGCCCCAAGCTTTTTTCATCGATCCCCACCCTGGCATTCGGAAATCGATACGACAACATTTTGTTTTGGTTATGCCACCGGCTACGACGCTCTACGCGGGGTACTTTCGGAAGTTGAACGCAGAAAGATCAAGGAAGCCATGGTGCGATTGGCTGTGTTGCCTATCCTTGATGATTGGATTTTACCTGGCACGCGGATTCAGTCGCTCGATTCGATGGGCCACAACTGGTGGAGTGTTTGCGTCAGCGGCGCCGGGCTTTGCGCACTGGCGTTGCTGGGAGACGATCCGCGGGCTCAAGGATGGATTGACGCAATGGATGCGGGGTTCAAACAATGGTTTGACTACCAGGGCAACGTATTGCAAAACCGCGTAGAAACCTTCCAACGTTCCGGTCCATCTTATGAGGGGGTGGGCTACACCGACTTCGGTGTGCACGATTATCTCTATTACCGGCTGGCCTGGCAGAATACCTATCCCAATCGACCAGGGCAGCGCATCGTGCCGCTGGAACATCTCGCCCGCTTCTTTCTCCATACGCTGTATCCAACTTCTTCGCATTCCTATACCGTGAATTTCAATGACAGTTCGCTCCAGGGCGATTCAACCTTGCTCATGCTGTTGCTGATCGCCTGCGGACTGGGCACTCCGGAAGCCACCCGTTATCTCGAACTGGTGCATACCCATCCACAAGGGACGATGTTTTCTCTGCTGCGGCAATATCACCCGCCCATGGCTCCGACGGACGTGCCGACTTCCATGGCCTATCCCGACATGGGTTGGGCCATGATGCGGTCGTCATGGGAAAACGACGCAACGTTTTTGGCCGTGAAGTCCGGCTACACATGGAATCACGCCCATGCCGATGCCGGCTCGTTCATGCTCTTCAAGCAGGGATTGCCGTTGATTATCGACTCTGGAGATTGCGCCTATTATCGGCCGGAATACACTACTTACTATCGGCAAAGCAAAGCGCACAACGTCATTCTTTTCAACGGCCTGGGCCAGCCTGAAGATGATCTCTTTCTGGGCTGCAAGTTCCCCGGACACCTCCACAGTATGATCGACGGGCTGGGGTTAAAATATGTGTACGCCGACGCCACCGGCCCCATGGCCCGCTGGTTTATACGCGATTACCGCCACTGGATTTGGAGCGGGGATGTCATCTTAATCATTGACGATGTGCGCGCACATACCGCCGGGCAAATGGACTGGCTATTGCATTATGAAGGCACATATACCGCGGAACCGGGCGGCGGCGTTCACTTGAAGAATGGTGCGGCGGAGGCTGTCGTGCGAATCCTTTACCCGACTACAAAGCTTACCGAAGCCACAGGCTTGGCTCCCGGGAATCCGGACAAAAAGATTCCTTACCTGATTTTCTCACCCGGGGATCCAAAGCAAATCTGCCAATTCATCACCGCTGTGTGTCTGAATCCAAACGCCATGCCCGAATTCGAGCTTCTGCAGGGGGACCAATATATCGGAATACGGATGCTTACCACCGATACCGTGGAGGAAATCTATCTGGACCGACGAGCCATCCGCACTCCCGGCACCATCAGCATCAATGTCGGCGATTGGGTCAGCGATGCTTACTTGCTGCACTTTAAACGCGCCAGAACAGGGAATCAGGCCGTGCAGCGCGTTTTTATGGTCGATGGCAGCTACCTTCGCCGCAAGGGCCGGAGCATGATTGAATCCCTCTCGAAACTGACTGCCTGTTGGACGCCAGGCAAGTCACCGGAAATTTTTTCCAATGATGATTCCCATTCCATCCAACTTGCCGTCGGCCGTCCCACGAACAGCGTGAAATGGAATGGCCGAACTGTCACCGGTAAGTATAACCGGTCAACGCGGTTGATTACTCTGCATAAACGATAGGACAATGTTTGTTCAAGAACATGGAGATTATACGATGAATTATCTATCAAGACGCAGTTTGTTAACCGGCTTGGCCGTCGCGGGAGCGGCATCGCTTGCCGATGGCCGGAAGGGCAACGCCGAGGCACTCCCCGCAGGAGTCGGCGACCGGTCAACTGACACCACACCGATATTGTCGCCCGCGAACCGCAAGGCGGCCATCGGCAAACTGCTGGAATACTTCAAGGCTGTGGCTCCGAAGATGCTCCGCCCCGCCCAGGGGATTTTGCGTCACCCCAGCATCTCTCCAAGCCTGCCGGGAGCGGCTTACAACACACAGTTGTGGGATTGGGACACGCTTTGGACCAGCCGTGCGCTTTTCCATCTCGCTCATATGAACGGGGAGCGCAATATGCTTCACGAGGTGAGCGTCCACGCTCAGGGCAGTCTTTTGGATTTTCTGGATCACCAATCCGAAGATGGACGCATTGCCATCATGATTGATGTCAACAATCCTGATCCGTTCGGTTGCCTGAAAACCGCCGCCCCCAATCACAAGAATCAGGCCAAACCGGTATTCGGTCAATTGGCCCTGCTGATCGCCGATGAATTGAACTCCGTCGAGTTCTTGGAGCCAAGATTTGACCAGTTGCTGCATTTCTATGATTCGTGGATCCTGGGCAACCGGTCTTCCCTGGGACTTCTGGTATGGGGCGATGATGTGGCAATCGGTGATGATAATGATCCCACCACGT
>JAJZOA010000161.1 GCA_021852225.1 Planctomycetota bacterium | reverse complement strand
TTCCCCGCCCCCGACGCGGGCCAGTCGGGTAATGGTAATTCCAGAACCGGCAAGCCGTTCCTGAAGGTACATTGCTGTGCCGTCGCCATCCATGGTGGGGTTGGTGGCCAGAATAATTTCACGGATGATGGGCGAGCCATCGGGATTGTTTTTTGAGGTTCTGGCGACCAGGGCGTCAATGGTAAGGTCGGCGGGAAAAATGCCATCAAGCGGGGATAAATGACCCAGCAGCACATGGTAAACGCCATGGAACGCGCCGGTGGATTCAATTTGGAACAGGTCTTTGGGTTGTTCGACTACGCAGATAAGGGCCTGGTCGCGCGAGGCGTCGGCACAAATGTCGCACGGGTCAGTTTCTGTAAGGTGATAGCAGATGCGGCAATGGCGGACCTGTGTCTTCACGGCTTCAATGGCGCGGGCGAGTGCGATGGCGTCATCTGCGGAACCCTTTAGAATATGAAATACCATCCGCTCTGCCGACCGGGAGCCGATTCCCGGCAGTTGGCCGAGAAGGTCCATCAGATTTCGTACCGCCGCACTATAACCGCTTTTTGCATGTCCCATGGGTGATTCCTGTTTGGCTTCGGAAGTCGGCCGGGCCGTTGCCGCCAGCGTGTAAGGGTGGAATGGTCTCAGGCACCGCCGAGCATTTGTTGAACCGCCGAGAGGTCCACATCGCCGGTAATATTCCGCATTTCCGCCTGGACCAATTGGCGAGCGTTGGCCAGTGCCAGATTGACCGCGGAAAGGGTCAGTTCGGCCATGGCGGGGCGGTCCATGATGGGGGCGTCGGCGGCGAACACAATATCCAGAATTTCCAGACGGCCGTTGGCGGTGGCTGTTACGCTGCCGCCGCCTGCGGTTCCGGTGGCCCGGAGTGTTCCCATGCGTTGCTGAAGTTCCGCCATTTTAGACTGCATTTCCCGAGCTTTGGCCATCATCGGACCTAATTGACTCATGGCTTTTAGAGAATCAAACATTTGCTGTTATCCTTGCTGATAAAGTAGTTTCAATGGATCAATAAAAACACATTCGGTGACAAAAAACAAAACGGTTCGCATTTTGACCGGCAGTGAGAAACTTTGTTGCATCAGGTCTCCGCGGATTCCGGTTCAACAATCCGGGCATTAAGTACCTGCACCTTAAATTTTCCGGCCAGGCGTTTGACGACTGGAAGTTCGTTGGCCGCAGCCAGCGTTTCAGGCGAAACCGGGGCGGTCGCGGTCGATGGAGGGGCGGTTCGTTCCTGTGGTGGCGCGGCCGCGTTATGAAGAGCTTCCTTCGGCGCTTCGCGGGCGGGGGCCGGCGCGGGTTGCCGCCAAATTATTTCCAGTCGAACGGTCCGCCCGACAGTCTGTCCAAGATGCGATTCTATGGCCGCAACGCAGGCGGGCGAAGAAAGCATTGATCGCAAATGACCATCGATTTCTACGCGGGCATTTCCGGAAAGCATATCCAGCGAAACCAGTCGCGAGCGGTGGTCAAGCACGGCCAGCATGGTGGCGAACTTGCTGGCACGCAGCAGGTCCAGGGTTGTTTGCCAGGCCATGGCAACATCTTCAGTGGACGAATTCGCCGTTGGGCCGTCCGGCGGCAGATTCGTCTGCAATGCCAGCGTATCGACCTTGGGCGGCGATGCGTGTGGCGGCGAATGAATGGGGACGTAGCCGGGCAGGGGAGCGGATCCCGATGACGACGGCAAGGGAGCGGAGGCGGGCAAGCGCGGCGTAACAGGTGCGGCGGAAATCACGGTGTCATTTTTTTTTTGCGCGTCGCTGGCTTGTTCCAGGACTTCGCGAATGGCGGAAAATTCAGCCGCCAGAGCCAGCCGCACAAGAAGTGCATCAAACAGGGGGCGGGGCATGGTGCTGTTGCGGATAGATCGCTGTGTCTGATCGCACAGGGCAATATGATGGACCAGAACCGGAGTGGGCAGTTTCGGCGCTAAGGCTGCGAGTGTGGATCGCCATTCGGCGGGAACATCCAGGAGAGGCGTATTGTCTCCACAGACCCGGAGAACCATTAAGTTGCGAAAAAAATCAGTCATTTCAGCCAGCACATGTTCAGGCGCCATGCCGGTGTCCAGCATGACCTGGGCCTTTTCAAGCGCAAGGCCCGGTTGGGCGTCAATCAGGGCCTCGGCCAGGCTGGCCAGCGCCGCCACGGACGGCTTGCCGAGCAATTCATCGAGCAGGGGTTCGGTGATACGTTGGGCACCCAGCGAAAGCACGCGGTCCAGCAGCGAAAGCGCGTCGCGCATGGACCCAGCCGCCAGAATCGCAATGCGGTGAAGGGCGGCGGCGTCGGCGGCGACATTTTCCGTTTGACAGATTGCGGTCAGATGTTCCGCGATGCGGGCGGCAGGGATATTTTTAAAGTCGTAGCGCTGACAGCGGCTTAAAATGGTAGGCGGTACCTTATGTACATCTGTAGTGGCAAAAATAAATTTTACATGGGGGGGCGGCTCTTCAAGTGTTTTAAGTAGCGCGTTAAATGCGCCACTGGAAAGCATGTGCACTTCGTCGATGATATAAATTTTGTACGGAGAATGGCTCGGCGTGATACCGGCGCTTTGGCGCAGGTCGCGGATGTTATCCACGCCGTTGTTGGATGCACCGTCAATTTCAATTACGTCAATATCTTCCCCACGGCTGATAGCAAGGCACGTGGGACATTGGCCACAGGGCTGACCTTCTTTGCTGTTGGGGCAATTAATGGCCTTGGCCAGAATTCGGGCCGAAGATGTTTTTCCGACGCCACGGGTGCCGGTAAAAAGGAAGGCATGGGCAAGGCGCCCAGTGGTGATGGCATTCCGCAGCGTTTGGGCGATAGCCTCCTGCCCAACCAGCTCGCCAAAGTTTCGGGAGCGGTAGCGGCGAGCCAAAACTGTGTATGCTTCTGACATGCGGACACTATAGCCACAATTTATATAGCCGACCAGCCAAAAGCGGAGTTTCGGCCAATTTAGCCCTCAAACGAAAACATTATAGGACGCTGGATCCAAGCCGGCAGAATTGCAGATAATTTTACAAAAGTTAATCACTATTTTCCTGCCGAATGCCGAAGGATAGAAGGTAACAGTGACATGGATGTTGCAGATTCTAACGAGGTTGGATTCGTTTTGGAGGATTCGCCATGTCCGCCTGTTTCAAGATTGTCGTTTCGCAACCCGCTAGCCCTCAAATGAGCAACAAGCAGCCCGGCCGAGTGCGGCCGAACGCAAGTGACAGTGTGTGCAGCGCCACGTTTATTGACCTGAATAAGCCTGTCGGCAACGGCAGCACCGTTCACCTGAATATGCGTATGAACGCCGAACGTCACCGGCGCGATGATGCGGATTTGACCTCACTTAATTGATGGCGCGCCATGGCGCGGGCGACATATGACGCGCGAATATTCGCGAAAATGCATATTGCCGAAAAAAATGCAAGAAAAGGCCCTGAACTTTGGCTTTTATGCCAAAACTTCAGGGCTTTAAGGTTTTAATGGCGTTTGCGCGATGACCGGGCCTTTACAGCACGCCTGCCATACCGGTCTGGATGGGCTTTACGACGTAATCTCGCGGATCGGTAATGTGGCCTGTCAGAGCGCTGGCGGCAACGGTTAATGGGCTGGCCAGATACACCGACGCCTGCATGGACCCCATGCGGCCAGGAAAATTGCGGTTTGTGGTGCTGATACAGACTTCTGTGCCCGCAAGCCGGCCGAAGGTATCGGATGGGCCGCCCAGGCAAGCGCTGCAACCGCTGGGGCCGACGCGGCAGCCGGCATCTAGGAGAATTTCCTCAATGCTTTTTTCGTTCGGGCCTTTTTCCGCACCGACCAGATTCAGCCGCTTCATATCGGCATGAACTTCGGTTGAGCCGGGCACCACAAAGGTGGGGACCTTGACCCGATTGCCTTTAAGAATGCTGGCGGCGAAAATCATGTCGGTTATTTTTCCGCCTGTGCAACTTCCGATGTATGCCTGATCAACCTTCACATGGCGGCAATTCAGTGCCGTATCGCGGTTATCCGGCGAGTGCGGTTTTGCCACCAGCGGTTCAAAAGAAGCCAGGTCCCATTCCTTGTGGTAACAGAACTCAGCGTTCGCGTCGTCCTTGAAAACTTCCCAGTTTTTCACGTGGCTGCGATGTTTAACATATTGGAGTGTCTTTTCGTCCACATCGCAGACGCCGTTTTTGCCGCCCGCTTCAATGGCCATGTTGGTAAGTGTCATGCGGTCTTCGAGGGTTAACGAGGAAATGCCTGCGCCGCCGAAGTACATGGTTTTATAAGTGGCGCCAGCCACGCCAATTTCACCGATGACGGCAAGAATCAGGTCTTTGGCGGTTAAATATGGGGGGATTTCGCCATGAAACACAAATTTCATGGTGGGGGGCGTTTTAAGCCAGGTTTTGCCGGTGCCAAGTGTAAACGCGGCGTCTGTATTGCCCACGCCGGAGGCAAACTGGCCAAAGGCACCGGCAGTGCAGGTGTGGCTATCCGTACCGAGCAGAATTTCGCCGGGGCGCACATGGCCCTCTTCGGGCAGCGCCTTGTGGCAGACACCCTTGTAACGGGTTTTGGTTGGATCCAGATAGGGGTTGGGCATGCCCGGTTCGTTTTTCACAAATTCCGGGTCATAGTAATATTTCAGACCCTGTTCGCGGACAAAATCGCGCAAAATCTGCACATTTCGGTGGCATTTGTCGTCCGCGGTGAGGTCAAATCCGCAT
>JAJZOA010000311.1 GCA_021852225.1 Planctomycetota bacterium | reverse complement strand
GTGTTATGGTCATAAAATACGGTCATGCCGGCGTAATTTTTTTCGCGCAGGCCGTGCGGCAGCACCACTTCATTCTGGCGGTCCAGGGAATCGGTGGATATGCAGGCCACAATTTCGCGGCGACCCGGCTGAGTATCCACAATGCGGGCATCAAAGGCTTTGCGAATCATCTGGGCAGTTCTCCGGTTGCGGGGTTTCGGCGGCTTCGGGGTTAACGGGCGAATCTTCCAGCGGCCTGGAATCGGTCTGAAATGGAGACTTCATAACCGCCGCCGGCGCATCCTGGGTCGGCGGACCGCCATCTGCGGACAGCATGGGGGAATTAGCGGGCAACGGCAGATGGTTGTCCGCGCAGATCGGAGGCGTCATGCGGGGCGATCCGACATATCGCGCTGCATCAGCTTCGGACATGTCCCATTGCCGGGCCACGATCGCCATTGCCACATCGCGGTCCAGCATTCCGTTTTGTACCGCGCGGTTAATTGCCAGTATTGCGCGAATTCGCGGCTTGCGCGGTTTGGCCGCGGCACCGGCGGGTTCGGCCTGTGGCGCGGCGTTCGCGGTCGCTGATGGCCCCGCTGCCGGCTCAGTCTGTAATTCGGTTGCGGGCGGCTGCGTGACCGCATCGGCGGCGATTGGCGCATCGGGCGAATCTAAATTCAACTCCTGGGCATTCGTGGGGGCAAAACCGGCAACTGTGCGAATCTCGTTTTTGTTCAGCACACCGGCGTTGATGGCAAGTTGTGCTTTTTGCAGATTGAACGACTCGTCTTCCGGCACAGGATTATCCGCGGCCAGGAACAAGCGCGGGCCATAGCGCGGCGTCAGCATTTCATTGAGCTTCTGTTCCAGAATAAGCACGCGAGGCAGAATGGTCTGGCGGGCATACAGCGTCATGCTGGCCTGCATGTTGGCAAAAGTGGCATCCTTGGAAACAAGTGCCTCGGGCACGCCAAAAGCCCCGGCCAGGCGGCGTAATGTTTCGCGGCTTATTTCCAGCGGGCCAAGATCCGCCGGCGGATAGCGCGTGGGAATAAAGGTGCCGGATTGTTCCGCGACCAGCACACGGCCATTGCCCTGCCGGGCGAATTTCTGATTCCACAGCATTTCGGCGCGCTCGGCTTCCTTGCGGCCGATCTGTTCCTTGGGAATAAATGTTCCATCTATGCGGGCGCGGTTGTCCATCAGGCTGTTTTCGTACAGCGCATATTTGGCCGCCAGTTCGGCCTGCATAAATGCGGAACGAAGCGGCGCGTGGCGGCCGCCATACGGATCTTCCACGGCGGGAAAGCGGAAATCCAGAACATCGTGGCGCGGCAGGTCCACAGAAGCCCCGGTAAGGGCCGGCAAATACCGGTAGGCGACAACCGCAAGGTCTCCATTACGCAGGGGAATGACACGCTGCGTCGGCAGGACCTTGATTTTCTCAACCGGGTCAAATGCGCCATTTTCCAGCAGCCAGTAAGCGCCGCCGAACACCTCCATATAAATGGCCGTGACATAGCGAAGTTGAAAACCATTAAGGCCGTCATTGTCCTGTTCCAGCAGGTCCAGAAGCGGATGATCGGTGAGTTCATGAATGGTGGAAACGCCCGAGAGACGACGCGCCAGATTGGGATTATGCTTCAACCGCCGCACTTCTGTATCGCCGAGCATGCGCGTGGGAAAGCAGGCGACCGGCGCATCACCCGGCCGCGTGCGGACATACAGCCGCATGGGCACGCGGGCCACGGCACCGGCATTCCAATTGACACATGTATAGACCAGATCATTGGTCAGATATTCCAGCAGAAGCTGGGCATCGGTTGGAATGGGCCGGCCGCCGGTCTGGGTCAGGAACGGACTGCCCATGGTAAGCCAGAAATCGTCAGCGGATTTTTGAACCGGTGCGGATAAAGATGCCATAATCAAGCTATAGCATATTCACCATGCGGATAATCGATCCTGCTGCGCAGGCCCAAGAGAACACGACGTTAACAAAAGCGTTCGGCACACCCGGAATCAGGCATGGATCAGAAGTGGAATATCCTGTGGCAACTGATCGGCGACAGCCGTCAGTGTATCACCGTGCATGGCGCGCATCAGCGAACCACGGCGCGAAACACCCATCAGCAGCGCATTGACACTGTAGGTGGCGGCAAAATCCAGAATGCTCCAGGCCACGTCCGGCGATACCACATAAATCGGCACCATCGGCACATCCAGTTTCCGGCACTGTTCCTGTGCGGCGCGCAACGCCGCGATGGCTTCCGGATCTTCACTTAAATTAGGCCCCTGGTCTTCGGCCAGAAACGTTAAATTCAAGGGTCGCACGAAAATAACGAACAGAATCGAACCGGTCTGCTGGGCATATTTGGCCGCGAATTCCAGCAGTCGCGGGGAGCCGCGCGTTGCCACCATCACTTTGGGCATGCCCATATCCAGTTCGCGGCCCGGAGTGCCAAGGGCCAGGCCCGCGGCCGGGGCCTCCGGCTCGGCGGCGGCCTGGGGTGCGGCGCGCAGCTGATTTACCAAACCGCGGCAATAGTACCCCGCGGTAATTCCCATGGCCGCAAAAATCGCACCGCCGGCAAAGCTCCATCCGGCATACACCGGCTGGTGCACAAGAAATACCATTCCAAGTCTGCCCAAACCGTAGGCCAGCAGCAAACCCGCCGCGCTGCTGGCACCAAGTGCCCAAGTTCGTCCACGCACAGACAAAGCTGGAAACTGCTTGGTGTAAAACCGGGCCAGCAGACCCGCGGCCAGCACACTGACGGCGAAAATAAGCGCTTCGTGCTTCTGCACAGCAAGGGTGATTTCAATAGCCCCCATAAGTACGGCAATGGCCGCCACCATGGTGCGTTCCCAAACCTTAATTGGCAAATCGCGGTTGACCGCGGCGCTGCCCAGATTAATCGTGATGGCCCCCACCACACCGATGGCATACAAGTCACCAAGTGTGGCAAGACTCTGGAAAATGCTCAGGATCAGCACCGGCACCAGAACCGCGGGAATAAGGGCCAGCCAGGGCACGCCGAAATAATTCAGTCGACTTAAAAATTTGGGCAGTTCATTGTCCCGCGACATGGTGTACTGCACGCTCATCATCGCGCCGATGGCGGTATTTACCGCGGATATCAGCAGCAGGCCGAACACAATGCCGCATATCCATCCAAAAATTTTGCCAACGAAATCGGTGGCCATGACGCGCATAACCGAATTTTGGATTTCGTCTTCGCGCTTATAATTTTTGTCCAACTGCTGAACCTTGGCCGCCAGCGCAGGATGCGATTTCCAATCCGGATGCGATTGTTTAAACGCGTCGGTTTTGGCCTGCAATTGTACCGCTGGCGTGGTGAATTTTTCGCCAGGATGTTTTGGATTTGGTGACAGGGCGCACATTGCCACGGCCAGCAGTATGTTCAGCGCCACCACTTCCACCAGAACCGGATAAATGGTTTTCTTGGCTGTACGCAGAACCGGCTGCACCATGACACCGGTCATGTTGGCCACCGCCTCAACTCCGGAAAGTGCCAGCACAACATTGACAAAGCTGAACCAGCGGGAACTGAAATTTCCGGAAAGATTTCTCAATGCCGTTATGCGATGCCAGCCGGTGGCCAAATGCGGAATACAGAATATCGCAATTATCAAAGTCAGAATCAGGGTTGCTTTGGCCACAATAAGCGCCGCAACGCCCACGCGGCGCAGGCCAAAATAATTCAACAACCCGATGACCACGATTGCCCCAATAGCGCAAATCGGAATCAGCGGGCCATCATTGGGCACACCCAGGTAATGGATGCCATCAAACGCGGACATGGCGGCGGTCACAATGTAATCCGCACAGAGCAGCAACGCCCCGATGACCGCCAACTGTCGGCTGAATTGTTTTGCCGAAGAATAGACGCCGCCGCCATCGGGAAAACAGCGGCAAATAATGGTATAAGCCCAACCGACCAGGGCCACCAGAATACCGACGGCCACCACGTACCAAAAACTTTCGTACAGGGAATAGAAAAACGCCAGACCCAGCACGTAAAAGCGGCTGGTGCCCCAATCGCCATAAAGGATCGCGCCGGCGTGATACCACTTAAGTTCGCGTGGCCGCTCTTTTCGCGTGACCGAATTATCCAGCATTTGCAAGTCCGCCTTCGGCCGGTCACGGGTGAACCGCAACCGGCAACGACCGGCCTTTCAATGTTTGCCTGCGAGGTTAGCTGTCGGGCTGGGTTCCGCCGTTTGACCCTTCACCGGCCATCCGATGAATTAGCCCCGTATGAGCAACTCAACTTCTGTACTTTGGCGGGATTAAACCCTTCCACGCACAAAATTGAAGCCGGCCCGCAGCATTGGGCCTTTTGGTTCCCCCGCTGTGGCCTTGTTTACAGCGGCCACATTCGGCGATTGCTCAGCGAATCAGCCGCTATCGTATCCCTAATGAACGTGGAGTCAAGAAAATCAGGACTAAGTTGTCGTGTTTATATAATTAAGTTTTATTAAAGCGCATTTTAATTGGCATGCCGATCTTGGAATTTTCCTGCGAAAATTCCGATTTTCACTCTCATAATTACCCTTGCCACTACGATTGAATGGGTGTATGTTAGGTATATGTTAGGATACAAATGATGCGTTTTGAATTGATGAAAAAATCTGACCATTCCGCTGATATTCTGGCGACTGCAGGCCCGTCGCACTTCCCAGGCGGCCAACCAGAGGCTGGCTTGCTGGGCCGATTCATCGGCTGGATACG